>JAJZCU010000053.1 GCA_021828935.1 Planctomycetota bacterium
CCCGAAACATAAAACAGGCGGGGGGCAAGGCGTTCCCAATCGCCGGCCTCTAAAAACTCCGGGCAAAACATTTGTAATTGTTCATGCACATATTCACGAAACGAATCATGCGTAAGTTCAGTGCGGGCTACGCCAATAACGGCGGTGTGTTCCGATAGAAAATTGCGTTTTCGCAGGTTCAACAGCGCCGGGAGCAATTTCCGGCGCGTTAAATCGCCCGAGGCGCCAAAGATGACCATGAGGCACGGGTCGGCGGGCCGGGGCGCAGCGGGAAGACTGTGATTGTTATCAGGCATTGCGAATTTCCAATGAGGCGATACATAAATTAGCAGCGGGCGATAGGTCATCCGCCGGCGGGCGGCTTTTCCTGATGTCCGCCAAATTTCTCCCGCATGGCCGAAAGCACCTTCTCACTGAATGTGTGCGTTTGGCGCGAACGGAACCGGGCATATAGCGCTGCGGAAAGCACCTCCGCGGGAACGGCCTCTTCAATGGCGGCGGCAATGGTCCACCGGCCCTCGCCGGAATCCTGCACGAACCCAGTATAGCGGGCCAGTTCCGGGTCTTCGGCCATGGCGGAGGAAGTTAAGTCCAAAAGCCACGAGGAAATCACGCTGCCGCGGCGCCACACTTCGGCAATGTCGCCAACGTTCAGGGTATAGCGCAATTCGGGCTCGAGTTCCTCGCTTTGGGCATGGCGCAGAATGTCAAAACCCTCCGCATAAGCCTGCATGAGTCCATATTCAATGCCGTTGTGAATCATTTTTACAAAATGCCCGGCGCCGGAAAGGCCGCAATAAAGATAGCCCTGTTCCGCCGTGTTCGCGCTGCGGTGCGGCGTAAGCGGTATGTTTCCCTGGCCGGGGGCCAACGTCTTAAAAATTGGATCCAGGCGATCAACAACATCGCGCGGGCCGCCAATCATGAGGCAGTAGCCGCGTTCAAGCCCCCACAGGCCGCCGCTGGTGCCGACATCCACATAGCGGATGCCGCTGGCCCGCAGCATGGCGGCGCGGCGCACATCGTCTTTGTAAAAGGAATTGCCGCCATCAATAATAACATCATCCGCCGCCAACAAGTGGCTCAGCGCCTGCACGTTGCTTTCGGTGGGTTCGCCCGCGGGCACCATCAGCCAGACGGCCCGGGGAGGCCGCAATTGCTTCACAAGCGCCTCGAGCGTCTCGGCCCCGCCGGCGCCCTGTGCCTGCATTTCACGCACTTTCTCGGTCACGCGCTCGTACACAACAACTTCATGTCCGCCGGCCATCAGCCGCTTGGTCATGTTGGCGCCCATGCGCCCCAGTCCAACCATTCCAATTTGCATGTTATTCCGTCCAATTCTTCTAAAGGTTTCTCTGGATTCCAAAACACGTCCGTGATCATAGCGGAATTTCGCCGCCGGGGGCCAGCGTGCGCGCCGGGGCCGGATTCCCGGTAAATCTGAACGGTCGGCGACAATTTGATCCGTCAGAAGGGACACCACACGGCGACTGGATATGAAATGTTTGTCCATATGGCCCGGATGGCGTCGTTGGTATAATTCTCTTGCTCGCCGCGACCGATTTGCATTAGTAAACGGGAAAACCGGCGGTGAAAAACTGACAACACCACCAACCCCTGGCTCGGAACGCGCATGCGAAAAATCCCTTTGAAAGGCCGCACAATTGTTATTACCGGCGCGTCATCAGGCATTGGCGCGGCCTTGGCGCTGGCGTTGGCGCCGGAACAGGTAAATTTGGTATTGGCGGCGCGGCGCATGGACAAGCTGCGGCAGGTGGCGGAGCAGGTGCGCACGGGCGGCAGCGCCGCGCTGGCGCTGGAGTGCGATGTGGGCAAACGCGAACAGGTGCAGGCGCTGGTGGCCGCAGCCCTGGAGAAGTTCTCGCGATTGGATGTAATGGTGGCAAACGCCGGATTTGGTTTTTTGGCGCCGCTGGAACGCACCACCGATGCACAAATGGACGAAATTATCCGCGTGAATGTTCTCGGTACATGGTACGCCATGGCCGAAAGCATACCGGTGATGCGGCGGCAACGCAGCGGGCATTTGGTATTAATGTCCTCGGCGGCGGCGCGGCGCGGGTTGCCGCTGATGGGACCGTATGCCATGACCAAGGCGGCACAGCTTTCTTTGGCGGAGGCGGCGCGGGCGGAACTGGCCGGTACGGGCATTTATGTCAGCAGCGTACATCCCATTTCCACCGCCACAGAGTTTTTTGATACCGCTTCCCAGCGCAGCCGAGCGCCGGTTGGCGGAATGGGCCACACGCAAAGCGCCCAAACCGTGGCCCGGAAGGTGGTGCGGCTGCTGGAACGCCCGCGGCCGGAACTGTGGCCGTTCGGCCCGGCGCGCCTCGGCCTGGGCATTGCCGCACTGTGGCCGGGCCTTGCCGATTATTTTATGGCGCGTTCCCCCATGGCCCGCAACAGCCGGGGGGAAAAATAAGGACGCCGTGCCGATGGGAACCTGCATTAGCCGTATTTTGGGAAACATCACAGCCGCATGAAAATGAAAAAAGCAAAGTGTTGTCGGCGCCTCGGCGCCATCGCGGTGTTGGGCATCGCGGTTTCGGTGGCCGCAAAGCCAGCGACGCGGCAATTGCAATGGAAGGGCATGCCGCTGGAGCGCAGCACCACGTTCATCACCGGTCCGTTGTACCCCGATGGCTCGGTGGATTACATCGCCGCATACAACATGATGGTGGGGAAAGGCGTCACGGCAAAAAACAATGCGGCGCTGGGGCTGATCCGGGCGTTTGGCAACACGCGGCATGTGCTGGGCAGGCATTGGAAGCAAATACTAACGGCGCTACATCTTCCGCTGCACGGGTTGCCCAAGCACGGGGTGATTTCATACGGCAGGTGGCTGGCCGCGCATCGGAAGGGGCCGCGAAAACCCTTCGGGGTCTCAACATGGGGCCATCGGTGGTCCGCCAAGAAGCGGCCAAGGCTGGCTGAATATATTACAGCCATGGCGCCATATTTACGAGAAATTCGGCGGGCTGTGAAGCTTCCACGGTATTATTTGCCAATGGCGAACCCGCGTCGCGAGCATCGATTTATCAATGGCAAAATAAAGTCGCTGCCGGCTTTCGATCACGCGGGGGGCGCCCTGACCCGGCAGGCGATGTTGGAACTGGCCGCGGGAAATATTCGCGCCTGCCGCCGGAACATTATCGCCGATTACCGTCTGGCGGCGCTTCTTTCACAACGTACTGGAATTATCGAGTCGCTGGTCGCCATGCACATTACCGCGCTGGGATGCGCCGCGCAAGCTGCGTTGGCAAAGGAATTGTGTCGGCGGCGGCCGCGGACATCCTGGAAGAAGTGGAAGATTGCGCAGCCTCACCTCAGCCCGGTCTGGTTCGCCATTTATACCGAGGATCGCTTTATGGCGCTGGATACGGCTTTCGCAGTCTTTGAACGCGGGCCACATGTGTTGGGACTTTTCGCGAGCCATACAGCCAGGATACACCCGCGCGACAAGACGTGGGTTTTCCAGCAGATAAATTTCCAGTTCAATAGGATCGCGAGGCTGGCGAGGGTTCGCAATTTTAAGCAGCTCCAAAAGCAGCTTTTGATCCTCAAAAACTTAACGCGACACCGGTCAAAACTAAAGTCTGCAAATCCCGGCTCTCCCGATATTATTTATCACGCTATTGTCAGCCCTTTGCGAAATACTCTCCCGCCCATATTGCGGTGGAACTTACAGTCCCGCGCCGCCCGCCGTGTGGCGCGCATCGCCTTGGCATTGGCCATGTACCACGCCCGCCACAAGGTCTTTCCCAAAAGTTTGAAACGGCTTCAGGGAAAGTTTATGCGAACAGTGCCGCGCGACCCGTTTACCGGGAAAATGTTCGTGTACACGCATTCCCCGGCCGGCTGCGTGCTGCAAAGCGTTGGACCCGGTGGGAAATATAAAAGCACGTGGCGTTGGAAACAGGACAATGGCATGGGCGTGCGGCTTCCAAATTGAATCGCGTGTGCCATGCGCTTCGGCGCGCCGACCAAACCAGCACCGCACGCTCCCCCAAACGCGAATGATGTGGCCTATTATACAGGCGGAATATTTCTTGAAGGACCACCGCCGTGGAACAGCCGCAGCACCAACCGTCTGAACAAGAACCAGCTGCGCCCCATCCGCCCTCTGCGGTCCAACAGGATTCCCAACAAAAATCTGACTTGAAGACCGACGATAGCGGCGAGGCAAAGAAGTCGTACAATCAAATCTTAAGCGAGGAAGTCACTGAAGGGCTGCACGCGCAACAACGCTCTTTTCCGGCCCTGGCCTTTTCGGGGCTTTCGGCCGGTTTGGATATTGGTTTTAGCGTGTTGCTAATGACCACAGCGATGGCCGCCGCCGGGAGCCATCACCACAATCTGTTTTACAAACTGGTGGTGGCCAGCAGCTATTCAGTGGGATTCGTTTTTGTGGCGCTGGGCCGGTCCGAATTGTTTACGGAACAAACCACATTGGCGGTGCTCCCGGTGCTAAGCGGGCAAAGTAGTTTTGCCAGCCTGCTGCGGCTGTGGGGCATTGTTTACGTGGCCAACATCCTGGGCGCAATAGGCTTCGCGGCGTTGTTGGCGCACATTGGGCCCGAAGCGGGCTTTGCCCACCGATCGGACTTTCGCCGCGTGGCGCAGCGGCTGGTGAAACCCGATGGCGAGGCCTTGTTTGTCAGCGCGTTACTGGCGGGCTGGCTCATGGGCCTGCTGTCGTGGCTGGTCACGGCAGCGCGCGATACGATCAGCCAAATCATCATCGTGTGGATCGTCGCGAGCAGCATCGGTTTCGCGCATTTGGCCCACGCCATCGCCGGGTCCGTTGAAGTGCTGTCGGGCCTGTTTGCGGGCCAGGGCATTACGTGGCTTGATTACGGGCATTTTTTATTCTGGGCGACCCTGGGCAACGCCGTCGGCGGAACGGTTTTCGTCGCGTTGCTGAAGTACAGCCAGGCGTTGCATGATCCGACCAACGCAAAGCGTCAGCTGTGAGCGGCGAGCGTTTCGGTGGGCGGTCATTCCCCCGCCATGTGATGAATTGCAGTGATGAACACATGGCCGCTTCACACCAGCATCAACGCGGAGCTGCCAGCGGGGTGAATTTCGCGCCACTCGTGAATTAAGTGCCGGTAGTGTTTACCCACCTTGCGCATCTTACGGTTCAAATCGTACAGGCCCACCGGGTTTACCACATGGTCGTCTTTTCGCAGGCCGTTTTCCCAGTCCATCTGGTCGGTGAGGCTGTACCAGGTGAAGCCGACAATGGGCACGCCGTCCTGCCGCAGGCGCAACATGCAGTTCCATTCCTTCCACAGCCACTGCACGGAACCATCCTTTTCCCACAGGTTGGTTTCCGTGTGCATGATGGGCAGGCGGTAGCGGTGGTAGTATTGCGAAGCGATGACATAATAACCAAAAAACTCGCCGGATGGCACGGTCTTGCCGTCGGGCCGGAGCAGGTGTTCATTGGTAACATAATAATCGGTGCCCATGATGCAGCGGAATTTCAGTCGCTGGTTCATAAAATAGTCATATTCATTTTCTTCCATGCCGTTATCAATGAGATACCGGTATATTTCCGCCGCCACCTGGTGGCCGTAGGTTAAGTCCAGTGGAAGAAAACGGCGCTGGTTGTAAAAATGGGCCTGCTTGAGCATCTTGGGGCTGGAAGGGTGCGTGTATTCGGAGGATTCGCTTTGAATGAAAATGGCGTCGGGCACATGTTTTAGAATGGCGTACATGCCTAATAAATTGGCCTTGCACAGATTCATGGTGGCGCGGACAAACGCCCGTTCCGACATGAGCCGTTCATTCCACCACCCAAAGCGCGCCGAGAACAGGGTGGTCACCAGAATTTCATTCACCGGCGTCCAATGTCTAACATCGGGATAGCGCTGGGCAAACGCGCCGGCATATTCAGCGAAGTATTGGGGAAAATCGCGGTTCTGAAAGTTGCCCAGCCAGTCCGGCAACCCAAAGTGCAGCAAGTCCATGATGGGCGCGATGCCCAGGCGGCGCATCTCCGCCACGACCTCGTCAACCCATGTCCAGTCATATTTTCCGGGCGCCAGAAATGTTTTATAAATTGCCGGACCCCAGCGCAAATCGGTGATGCGCATCTCACGCACCAGCGCCAAGTCTTCCTTCCAACGCGTGTAATGCCCGCACTTGTCCATTTCGTCGACGCGTTTGCCGCGCGCAATCGTGGGATAACTATTCTCAATGCCGGTGGCGAACATGAAACCGGGCATCAGTAAAATCCTTCAGGCCCGCTGCGGAGCACGCCGATGGGCGTTACCGCGCGGCGCAATACATTTTTGGAGAAGCAGGGGCGGATGGCCGATAGCATGGGCAATGGCTGGATGCACCACTTGCGGATCACTGCAACGCAACGCGCGTCTATCGCCTCGCCCTCGGCCGGCACCCAGACCGATTCGCGGCGGTCCGTGATCGGCGGAGATGCACCGAAAGAATCGCTTTCGGTGAGGACCGCTAAGACAGCGCGCAGACGCCACTGTGTCGCGTCCCTGCGAGACGTGTGTTGTTGCAGCAACACGATAGCGACAAAGCGTCGGTACTTTTTATTCCATGGGTCCAGCCGGCCACCACCGCGGGCGAAACTCCGAGGCGTCGAACAGGTTCTCTTCAGCGCGATGCTCCGGCTGGATTATGGCCGAGCTTTCGCTCGATTTCGCTGAAAAAGAGACCTCTTTTTCGCCCGTTTTGGGGCTGCTGAAAGCCAGCGCGGCTTTCATATCTTCGGGCCGCCGGTCGGATGCGTTGCGTACCATCATTTCACCCTTATGACATTTCAACAGACTGCTCTGGCACTGCGCTGTCAGTCTAACGTCAGAATTGCAAAAGTAATGCCAAGCTGAGCTTAGGCGTGAATGCAGGGGAGAATTTAGCGGGGCCGCCCGTACCGAAACGGTAACGCCCAGGACCCGTTGTTCTGGGGTGCGGTTCGGCTTCTGGCGCATACTCCGCGTCGGCAACGCGGGGGTACGGAAACGCCCTCAACGATGGAAGGTTTCAAAATAAAACGCTGAGGCGTGGAAAGCGCTGAGACGACGTGGAGGGCCGGGCGTGGGGTTATTAGTCGCGCAGCATAGCGCCACCAAGGTCAACGCTGATGACGCAGGCGGTGCGCCACCAGCGTGGCCAGCAGGCCAATGAGGCAGAAAACGGCGATGGCCATCGTTGCGGGGGATGTATCAATCCGGACGGGCGCCGCCCTGGCAACGTGCGCTGCCGCCTGGGCCCGGGTGGTTGGGCCATTGGCCAGCCGCGCCGGCACAATCACCAGCACTGCCAGCATTACGATCCAGAGCAATCGCTTTACGTAGAGCATTCAATCACCAACATACCTATCGGCCAAGACGCGCGGGGTGGATGAAGAATCGGACCGCCACGGGAATGGCGGAGGATTGGCGCCGCAAGTCGTCTTCCCGCGGGAAAGGCACGGCCGGCGTTGCGGCTGGGCGCCGGCGCGGTACGATAACAAAATCATTAGCAAAGAAAAGGACACTGTTATGGGCTTGGCCATAAAACTGGTGCGCATCGCCGGCATCCTTTGCGCGGTGGCGGCGCTGGCGCCCCTGACGCTGGCGCTGGTATTTTACTGGCATGAAAATAAATTTATCAGGCAAAGCGTGCTCACTCGCGGCGTGGTAGTGGCCATGCACCGCAACATTGGGCATTTGAATACCGGACAGGACGAATTTCCCGTGTTCACGTTTCGGGACAAGGCCCGACGGCTGATTCAAATTGACAGCATGTACGGGTCGTATCCGCCGGCCTATCGGGTGGGGGAAAAAGTACCGGTGCGGTATCGCCCCTCGGACCCCACAGACGCCATGATCGCATCGCCGGTGACCTTGTGGCTGGGAACGATTATTTCCGGCGCGTTCGCCGTGGCATTTCTGCTGGGCGCGGCGATACTGCTTGTGGCCGTGAGGCCATTGCTTGGCTACGCCGGCCGGAAATTTAACTGGGGCAGCGGGGGCGGCCAAGCTCCGCTGAATTCCACAGGATACAGCCCGCCGCCGCCACAATGAGGCATGTGGCCCCGCATACGCGGCGTCATGGGGGGCGGGGCTTCCAGCGCTTCCATCCCAACGCAGTAATTGCTTAGTAAAATTGGTTAACGCAATGCAGTTTGTCGCAGGATTCGGCGGCCAAGATGGCCGCCCCCCCCAATTCTCCCGCGTCGAATTGTGGCCGCGCCGCTGCCGTCCTACTATAGCCGCATGAGCAGCATCCCGAATCCGCAGGAAATCACCCCCGACGTGCCGATGCAAGAAGCGCTTTTGGGATCAACGCCCGGCCCGTTGCGGCGGCGTTATCTGTTTTTATTGATACTTTTTCGCGTCAGCCGCGCCGTGGCCAGCGGCATGATCATCGTGGCGTTCCCCTATCTGGTGCTGCAAACCCTGGGCTACGGCAGTTTCATGCTCAGTTTGCTGTACACCGCGGGCATGGTTTCCACCGCGGTGCTGGGCCTGATCGTGGGGCATTTAACGGATACCTGGAGCCGCAAGGGCACGCTGTTTTTAACGGGCGTGATGACGCCTGTCGCCGCGATTATGGTATACGTCTCGCATACGTTGGGGTCGCTGTTCGTGGCCGCGGTTGTAGGCGGGTTTGCGGCCACGGGATCATTGATCGGCGGCGGGGTGGGGGGGGCGGCGCAGCCGGTGCAGGGCGCGGTGATAGCCGATTTGACCACGCTGCAAGACCGCACATTTTATTATTCATTGCTGGCATTTTTAAGCGGCGTGGCCGGTGCGGCCGGGGCACTGCTGGCGCGGTATTTTTCCACAGAAAACACGTTTCTGGTCGGCGGGCTTATTGCGCTGGTCGGTTTGGCGGCTATTGCGCCACTGAAGTTGTCCACGCGCCGCGCCACCCGCCGCCGCGTGCCGCAGTCGCGCAAGGCCATCGGTAAATTTGGCATTACCGGCGCCCTGAACGGATTTAGCCAGGGGCTGATCACCCCGTTCTTAATCCCATTTTTTGTCATTGTTTATCATGTCAGCAAGTCCCACATGGCGGTCTACGCATCCGCCGCCACGGTGTTGGGCGCCGCCTCCCTGCTCACGGCGCCGGTGTTGGAGCGGCGGCTGGGATTTGTCCGCAGCATCACCTT
>JAJZCU010000054.1 GCA_021828935.1 Planctomycetota bacterium
GGCCCGCTCCGGTTTTGATCGCGCGCAACCCGGCCCCATCGCAATAATTTATCACCGGCAGCACGCGCAGCACGGCCCGAATGCCAGCTTCGACCGCGGCACGGGCGTCGGGCGTGTCGGCGCCCAGTTGCACATGCAGCGTTAAGACGTCACCGCCCGCGGCGTCGCGCGTGGCCACGGCGGCGCTATCCGCCACGTTTTTGTGACCGTCCAGCACGTTGAAAACTGTGGATGGATAAACGCTGACGCCACGAATTTTTAACAATTGGCCCAGGCGCCCCAGCACCGGGCCAAGCCGGGGCGTGGTGCGGCCGCAGGGACACGGGTCCGCGTACAACGCCGCAATATCGCCGGTGCGAAATCTTATCAGCGGCAGGCCCTGGACCCCCAGCGGCGTAACGACCACCTCCCCAGGCGCGCCGGGCGGCAGCGGAACACCGTGGGCATCAATAATTTCACAAATCGCTAACTGTGGGTTTAAATGGCCGCCCGTGCAGGTTAGTCCTTCGGCAAACGTGGCGCAGGTTTCGGTGGAAGCGTAGGTATTCAGCACGGGGGCGCCGAATGTAACCGCCAAGGCTTTGGCCATGGCATTGGGCAACAAATTTTGGCCGCGCGTGGCTTCGCCGATGCCGATAATTCCGCGCAACCCCCGATAGCCGCCGCGGCGCCTCTGGCCGCACAATGGCAGCAACAACGATGGCACCGTGATGAGCCATTGCGGGCGGTAACGCTTCAGCAGTTCTTGCAGCACGTCCCACGAAGCGCAGGCCAATGGTCCAGCGCGCACGGCGCCGGCGCCCAGACGCTGCAGGCCCAGCCAGTACGCCAGGCCGGCAACAAACTGCCGATCCATGGCCACGGTGGACAAGACCAGGTCGCCGGGCCGGATTCCGGCCAATGCCAGTGCGGCGGCCTCATTGGCGGCGAGACGGTCCAGGTCGGGGCGCGTCAAGGGCACGGAAAGCGGGCCGCCCAAGGTGCCGGAGGTGGTGACCCACTCGCGCACGGGCAGGTCGCTGTCGCGTAAAATTTGGTCCACCGCCGCGGGCAATTGTTCCTTACTAGTAAATGGTAGATTACCAAAATAAATACCCGCGGCGCCGGTTTTCACCTCATTGGCCCAGGCTAAATAGCGGGACCGCCTAGGACGGTACAGCGGGCTGATCAGGGCGTGTTCCATATGCCCGCGCAAGATGCGGCGCTGCAGGGCCAGCCAGCGGGGCGCCGGCCAAAAGTGCTGCTCGCCGGAGCGCCAGCGGCGCGTTTGAAACGAATCATTTGCCGGCGGCTGTGGCGTCAAAGGCACGGTCATGCCGGACCTGTAAAAGTAATTTCCAACAACGTATCCTCCAGCGGGCGATACAGGACGATTTCCTGCGGCAGGCCGTTTTTTTGATAACGGCGGTATTGCACATGCAGCGTATCAAACAATGACAGGCCAATGCGGTCTTTGACCAACCGCCCACGCCGGCCCGCAAAGGTGTAGGTAAACGCATGGCCGGCGGCGTCGCGGCGGTGCAACACGGAAAAGTAGCGATGCATGCGCAGGCCACGGGCGCTGTGCGGCGCGCGCAGCGCCAGCCTTACGTTGGTACAAATCCACTTCGCGGCGCTGGGGCTGATGCGGCGCGTGATGCGCACGAGATGGAACCCATGGGCACTGTACCGCGCTTCAAAAAGCAGTTGACCCATTTCCGTGGCCACAGTGAGTTGAAAATGATTATGCCCCGCGCTATGCAGTCGCCCCAATGCCGTGAAGCGCTTGCCCAACACATCCACGGCGGCGAAAAACGATTGGTTCAAGCGGCGGGGAAAAGTGTTTAAAGCGCGCTGCACCAGCGGCCGGGACGGCGGCATTTCTCTGGCAAAACGGACGCGCGGCACATGCGGATGGGCGCAGCCGGCAAGCAGCAAGGCGGCGGTCAGACACGCCGCTGTCGGCAAGGCTGACGTTGCGGAACGCTTTACGCGGGCGGTGTGCAATGCATGGCGGATGCGTGCAAGGGGCGCTTGGGGTTGTTGGGGAAGGTTATTCATAGCAAGGATTATTCGCCTGCGCCGCCCGCGATTCAAGTGGGCCTTGAAATATTTGCCGGCGGCGGGGGCTGCTGGCGTTGCACAAGACGGCGCCACGTCCGCGCCCGCGGCGGCGTCGCCGTGAATCCCCGGCATCCGCGTCTGCGCTGCCGACCGCGGGCGTTGCTTTGCCGCGCCGGCATCGCGCGGTATGATGCCCCGCTTCGGATCTACGCGGAAGTTGTATGGCCCAGGGTTTTGGGAAACAGCGCCAAGTCCGTTACCGTGCTTTTGGAGCAAGTAAACAATGGCCAATACATTCCGCGCCGCGGTGGTGACGCCCGAGGCCTCGCTTTTTGACCAGGTCGTGGTACAGGCCCACCTGCCCACGCACGACGGCCAGCGCGGCATTTTGTACCAGCACGCGCCCTTGCTTACAAAACTGGGCAGCGGCGTGTTGCGCCTGCAAACGGAAAATGGCGAAGAGCGATTTTTTGTGTCCGGCGGCTACGCACAGATGCTTAACAATGAACTAACCATCATCACCGAACACGCCCTGCCCGCCAACGACGTCACGGCCAAGATCGTCGCCGCTGAACAAACCAAGCTGGACGCGATTACCGGCACGAGCGCCGCGGATCTTTTGGCCCGGCAGGCCGCCGCCGACCGCATCAAGGCCATGCGTCTGGCTGCGAACATATCCATCTAATCGATGCATGAAATTTGGCCCCATTGGGTGGTCGCCCATGAGTCAGCCCATGCCGCCATCAGCGGCGACCGTCACCGAGTCGCCCCCCCCCCCGCCGCGGCGCTGTGGCCGGGTCGCAGGAAAAAAATCCTGCTGCTTTCGGCCTCTGCCGGCGCCGGTCATGGGCGCGCGGCCGGGGCCCTCATGGAAGATTTTTCCCGCCATCCCGCCGCCGGCGAAATCGCCCACTGGGACATGCTCCAATACGCCACGGGCATCTTTCGCTACGCTTATTCGCGCGGCTATCTTAATTTGGTAAAAATATCTCCGGGCACAATGGGGTGGATTTACGGCCGCACCGACCAACCGTGGAAAAACCAAAAGCTGCGCCTGGCGTTTGAAAAATACAATGCGCCACGCTTTTTGCGGGCGGTGACGTCATTTAACCCTGACGTGATCGTGTGTACGCACTTCACGCCGGCCAATCTGACGGCGTTTCTTTATGATAAAAAGAAGATCGCGGCGCCGCCGGCCATTGCCATCACTGATCTCGACTGTCACGCCATGTGGCTGGTGCGGTCGTATGAACGCTATTTTGTGGCCTTGGACGAAACTCGCGCCTACTTGGAACAGTTGGGCATACAACCGGAACGCATCACGGTGTCCGGCATTCCGGTTCATCCGGCCTTTCGCCAGCTTGCCGATAAACAGGCCGCCCGCCAAAAGCTGGGTTTGGCGCCGCATCTTTTCACGGTGCTGGTGTGCGCCGGAGGCCATGGGATTGGGCCCATTGCGTCGTGCATTCGGGAATTGCGGCGCCTGGAGAGCCCAGCCCAGGTCGTGGCCATTGCCGGACGCGCCGAAGCGCTGAAAAACACGTTGGACGCGCTGGCCGCACAACAGGGCGCGGGGGCCCGCGTGCCACTGACCGCGGTGGGTTTTACCATGTGCATGGAACTTTACATGGCGGCCGCGGATATTGTTATTACCAAACCCGGCGGCCTGACCACCAGCGAGGCCCTGGCCGCAGGCGTGCCGCTATGCATTATAAATCCGCTACCAGGCCAGGAAGAACGCAACAGCGACCACCTGCTGGAGGCCGGCGCTGCGATTCGCTGCAACAACCTGCCGACGCTACCGCACAAAATTCAACAATTAATCAATAACCCAGACCGATTGGCCCAACTGGCGGCCAACGCCAGGGCCATGGGGCGTCCGCTGGCGGGCCAGACCATTGTCCGCTGTCTGCTGGGAGGGTAACTTGTAGCGTTCCGCGTCCGGTGTTCAGCTTGCTGGTTGTTCACTGATGACCCGATCCTTCACAAATTTTGCCGGATTGCCGGCCACAATGGTCCATGCGGGCACGTCGCGCGTGACCACGGCACAGGCGCCGGCGACAGCCCCCACATGCAGCGTTACGCCAGGGCCGACAAAGGCGCGGGCGCAAATCCACACGTCATCTTCCAGAACGATGGGGTGGGTAACCAGCGGCATTTCCAGGCTCTTGTAATCGTGGGTTCCAGCACATAAATAAGCCTCCTGGCTGATCATCACGCGCCGCCCGATGATAATTTTTCCCAGGTTGTAAATTTCCGCGCGGTCGCCAATCACTGCCAGGGCGCCTATTTCCAGCAGCCACGGATAGTACACTCTGCTGGTGCGGCGAATAATGCAGGGCCGGTCGATGCGCGCCCCAAACGCCCGCAATAAAAAAGCCCGCCACGCGGACCAGGTGTGAAAAGAATAGCGGTAAAGCGTGGCCTGAACGATGCTCCACAGAAGGCGACGAATTTTGTTGCGCGTGGAAACCGATGAGGTAAGCCGACGAATGCCGGCATCGGTGCGATCCTGGGCGTCTGCTGATGTTCTCATCTTCATTTCATAACGGGCGCGGAAAACTGTTCAGAAGTATACCCAGGAGCGGGCGCGTCATAAACCCCGCAACGGCGCCGTGGCCCGTTGGGTTTTGCCAGGGCAGTATACCGGAGAGCTTTGGGCGTTGGGGGTGCGATTTCCGCAGGCGCCGACCCGTTCCGGCGGCGCGTTCCTCTGTGCGCCTTTTTTGACAGTCTGCCTTTCCCGGTGATACCCTAACAGCCGGTTCGGAACGGGGCGCTGCAGGTGCGACTCTTAGAATGCCGCTGGCCGGTCTTGAACCCGTTGGCCCAGCGCCGTTCCTGAAATCGGAGAATGCCGTATGCAACATAAGACTAACGCATTTGCACTCATCGAATTGTTGGTGGTCATTGCCGTGATCGGCATCTTGTGCGCCATCCTCTTGCCGAGCCTGGCAAAGGGCCGTGAATTCGCGAACCGCGCCGTGTGCTCCAACAACCTTCGGCAGAGCATATTAAGTTTTACCATGTACGCCCAGGACAATGCGGCATTCCCAATTGTCGCCCCGCCAGCAACCGCCAATACTTATGAAGACGATCCGCAGGCGCTGGCTACCGCCTACAGCGCGCCCGGCAACGTGGAAAAATTATATTATAACAAGAAGATTCACGCGGGCGATGCGATGGCCTGTCTGTGGCTGCTGGTACTTAAGGAACAGATGACGCCCAAGAGTTTTATCTGCAAATCTGACCCATACACCAACACTGCCGCCGCGCAGTATTATTCGCACGGCGCGAAGTACTATTGGTACGACAACTTCGGCGGTAACGGCAAAGACAAGGGCCCGCTGGTTACCCCCGGCGTCGCCGGCGCCGGGGAAAGCTATTCCATCGCCTGCCCGTGGTACAAGAACAGCACGGCGCCCTGGTGGTCGGGCAATGGCGCCGCAGGGGCCGACGTGCCGCTGATGGCCGACATGGCCCCCGCAAAAACCACCAATCCTGCTATTAAAAAAAACAGCCCTTATTACCGCAACCCCGGGAAATTTAAGCAACGCCACATGCATTTATATAATACTCAAAATGTGTGGAATTCGGGAAACCACGCCGGCCACGGGCAAAACGTCGGGTTTGGCGATGACCACGTCACCTGGGAAAGGTCTCCGTTCTGCGGCGATGCGGGGGACAACATCTTCACCACGGACATTAAAGATTTGGTCAATCCACTAACGCCGACAAAAGACGTGACCATTCGCGGAAACAACGCCACAGTTGATTCCCGCTGGAACGCCGGCACGCCGGGCACCTACGACACCGTGATGCTGCCGGTGCAGGATATTTCGGACTGGCGCGTAAAGGGCGGGTTTTAGGCGCCAGAGCCAGTGAGCGGCGCCTGCACGCCGGCGGCGGGATTGGGATTGGCGCGGCGGCCCGGGGCGTGTTTGTTCATTATTTTTCAGGGGAATTTTTATGAAACGTCGCCGGCGAGCGTTTACGCTCATTGAACTGCTGGTCGTGGTCAGCATCCTCGCGTTGTTGATTGCGATACTGCTGCCGAGTCTGGCCAAGGCGCGCGAATTTGCCAACCGCGCGGTCTGCTCCAACAACGTTCGCCAGACGATTCTAAGCTGTACCATGTACGCGCAAAACAATATTTCTTATCCTGCCGTGCTTGCGCCCCCCACCGCCGACACATATGAAGACAACCCGCAGGCCACGGCCACCAAACACGCCACGGCAAAAATGGCCGAACATGTGTATTATAAAAACAAGGCGCATGCCGGGGATGTCATGGCGTGCCTGTGGTTGCTGGTGCTTGAGCAGCAAATGACGCCCAAAAGTTTCATTTGCAAATCCGACCCGTACACCAGCACCCCCGCCGCGCAGTATGATTCCCATGGCGCCAAAAACTATTGGTACGACAACTTTGGCGGCAACGGCCACGCCAAAGGCCCGGTGGTAAATCCCGGCGGCGGCGGCGTGGGCGAAAGTTATTCCATGGCGTCGCCGTGGCACAGGCGCATCCTCACAATGTGGTGGAATGGCAGCGGCACGGCCGGCTCTGACGTGCCAATGATGGCTGACATGGCCCCGGCAAAAACCATGAACAAGGCGCTGCCCAAGACCAGCGCAAGGTATCGTGATCCGGGCCAACCGCAGCAAAATCCCGGACCGTATGTTTATCCCAATGTGCGGAACTCCGGCAACCACGCCGGTGATGGCCAAAATGTTGGCTATGCCGACGACCACGTTACCTGGCATAATAATCCATTCGTCGGCGATAGTGGTGATAATATATACACGGTGAACGGGCAGGCCCAGGTGAACCCCGTCACCGGGACGTTTGACGTGACCATCAGCGGCAACAACGCCATCATTGATTCGCGATGGAAAATCGGCCCCGCCGGCTCGTATGACACGGTCATGCTGCCCGTGCAGGATATTTCCAATTGGCGCATAAAGGGCGGGTTTTAGCACGGCTGCCGGCTGCCGACGACCGCGGTCGGGGTTCGCGGCGTAGCCCCGGTGCGCGGCATGATTGCGCATTGAGGTTCCAACGCCCGGTAGTTTTCTGGTTTTGAATGCTGCGTTAAAATCCTCCATCGTCGCGGGGCTCACGCTGTGGCCATGGCGACCACGCGCCGCCCGAATTTTGACTAATCTGGCGACCAAAGATACGATCTAGCAATGGAATTTAGCGTACATGAAGCGAAAGTGCAGCTTTCTCAACTGCTGCGCCGCGCCGTTGCCGGCGAGGATGTTGTCATCTCGCACGCGGGGAAGCCGGTGGTGCGCCTGACACCCGTCGCCACGGAGCGGAAGCCACGCAAGCCCGGCTCCGCCAAAGGACTGGTGCGTATCGCCGATGATTTCAACGCGCCTTTGCCCATTGAAATTTTTGGATAAGGGGGCGGCCATCTTGGCCGCCAAATCCGGCGCCTACATTTCGCCGCAAATAGATTCTTTTACATCGCAGGCTGCTTCTCGCGTGGGGCCCGCGCGGTATTCTTTAATGCCTTCGGGCCCGCCCCGCGAGCCCGGCCTGTCTCCTGAAGAAGCGCTGCGGCGGGAATGCCCAACCCCTTGTGGAGCGTGCGGATCATCGCCAGGCTCAACGTGCGCTTCCCGTTGAGCACTTCCGACACCTTGCTCCGGCTGCCGATGTACGGCACCAGGTCCTGCTGCGACAATCCCTGCTGCTCCATCCGAAAGCGTATGGCGGCAATGGGGTCCGGCAGTCCGATGGGGAAGTGCTTATTCTCGTAATTTTGGGCGAGCTGCGCAAGCACGTCCAGTTCATCGCACTCGGAGCTGCCGGGTGCGGCGTCCATGAGCGCCGCAATTCGAGTCATCGCCGTGTTGTAGTCCTGCTGGGTTTTAACGGGTTTAATTACCATTAAATCGTCTCCGCATCGATCTGGTCGTACTGCTTGTGCGTGCCGACAAATCGGATGTACGCCACACCTTTGTGATCGCCGCAGGCATAATTTAATTTCACCACGAGGCGGTACTTGTTCCCGCAGATATTGAAGACCACGCGGCTGTTCTTCAGGATGCTGGCCGATCCGTACTTAGCCTTGATCTGCGCCGGCGCGCTCCAAGCCGCGTCTTCGGCTTCCGCATGCCACGCCTTCAGCGATGCCGCAGCGTCCGGGTACTTCGTCCAGAAGTCCCGCAGGGTCTTCCTAGCAATCACACGCATGAATTATATCCTGTACCCAGGAAATCGTCCAGTAAATTGTTCCCGTCATGGGAACATATTGGAAGGATTGCTGGGTCGGTTTGCGACGGGATCCACCAGACCTCGCACCCGTGTGCCGTAATTTTCCAAGGTGTTTTGTCAACGCATTGGCGTCCATCGTCCAGTTGTCCCCGCGGTGGCGCTGTCCCGCCCGGCGGCCACGACACGCCGATCAAAGATGCCCTCGCGGGGACGCCGGCGCCGCCAATCAGAATTTTCCCTCTTGCTCTGGTGCGTCTTAGTCCCGGCGAGCCTTCTTCCAGAATGTTATATCGGCTATTCACGCGTAATCAAATGCCCCTTTTTTTGCCACATAAGGCGGCGCACGGGCCCGGCCCTAGGGTGGGCGGATGAAATCGCCCGAATTTTGCGGCCTGTTTTCTTCTGCTGAGGCGGAAGCGATGCGCGGCGCGCCAACATGCATGTTGGCCGCGGCTAGGCCAGCCCTGGCGGGCCCAAAGAATGTAGCCTCCCCGCCGCATCCGGGGCGGACCGCATGCGTGCCGGATGGCACTCGCGAATGTAGCCCACCATTCCAATCGTGGGTTTAGTTTGGCATTTAATCAAAAGCCCCGGCAAGGGGCGGCAGAGGTTTCCGCAGCGCAACAGCCTGCTCCCATTAACCCGCCCCTGGCCGTCCTCCGTTGGTTCTCAGCGTATTCCGCGCCCCAGCGTTTTTATAATTTGCGAGTGCAATCCCGCCCGCCCCGAATGGGGCAGCGCGATATTAGCCCCGTGTTTCAACACGGGGTCGCGTAGTCCCCGATTTCGCAAGCCCAGCGGGGCGAAAGAAATCCAGCAGCATTTTCATGGCATGTACGGTCCGAAATCCCGCAGATGCTCCTGATCGTCGTCGACGATTTTCAGT
>JAJZCU010000055.1 GCA_021828935.1 Planctomycetota bacterium
CAAATCTTCCAGCACCCGCCGCCGGCAGAGTTTTGTTGCGTTGCCTGGACGTAACGCTGCGGCTATTGCATCCGGTCATGCCGTTCGTCACGGAGGCCATATGGGAGCGCATGCCCGGCCGCAATGGGCTTTTGGCGCTGGCCGATTTCCCATCGGCTGATGCGGCGCTGCGGGCCCCGGACGCGGAAGCATTAATAAATAAGGTGCAGGCTGTCACCCGGGCCGTGCGCGACGTGCGGAACCAGTACCGTGTGGACCTTAAAACTGTTCTGCCGGTATTTCTGCAAGCCGCGGATGCCACAACCGCTGACGCCCTGCGCACCGCCAGGGCGATGATTGCGTCGCAGGCCAATGCCAACGTGGTGGAAATTGGCGCCTTTATTGCCAAACCCGCTGATGCGGCCACTGTCGTATTACCCGACGTGCAGATCTACGTGGCGGGCGTGATTGACGCCGAGGCTGAGGCCAAACGGTTGACCAAGCGGCAGGCGGAGCTGCAGAAATTTATTGAAAGCAGCCGTTCGCGCTTGGCGGATGCGGCCTTTGTTGGCAAGGCGCCGGCGAAGATTGTGGAGAATCTGCGCAGCCAAATGGAAAAGCAGGAAGAGGAATTGCGGGCCATCGAAAGCAATTTGCAGGGATTGGCAAAATGACCGTCGGCTGCGATTAATTGATTTTTATTATGCGATTGAATTTTGGAGTATACGATGCGTGACCAAAGACTGGAAAAACTCGCCGGGGTATTGGTGGAATACTCAGCCGCGGTAAAAAAGGGTGATTTGTGCCGCATCAGCGGCGAATCGGCCGGACTGCCGCTGATGGAAGCATTGTATGAACGCATTTTGCAGGCCGGCGGGCACCCGTTTGTCATGACGCAAACGGACGCCATGGAAGAGGCGTTCTACCGCGTGGCCAGCGAAGAACAGTTGCGTTTTATTTCGCCGGTGAGTCAATATATTGTTGATAAAATTGATGTTTCCATGGGCATCTGGGCCGATGAAAACACCAAAAGCATGACCGGCGTTGACCCCAGGCGGCAGGCCATGGCCGCACAGGCGCGCAAGCCCATCAGCAAGCGTTTTCTGGAGCGCGCCGCAAAGGGCGAGCTGCGCTGGGTGGGCACGCAATTTCCCACGCAGGCCAGTGCGCAAGACGCGGAAATGTCTTTACGGGAATATGAGAATTTTGTTTTCAATGCCGGCCTGCTTCATCTGCCGGACCCCATTGCCGGTTGGAAACAACTCAGTGAACGCCAGCAGCGGCTGGTTGACGTATTAAACAAAGTCAGCGAAGTGCGCGTGGTGGGCAAGGAAACCGACCTTCGTCTGGGCGTGGCCGGTCGTACCTGGATTAATTGCAACGGCCATGAGAACTTCCCGGATGGCGAGGTGTTCACCGGCCCGATTGAAGATTCAGTGAACGGCACCATTCTGTACAGTTTTCCGGCGGTGCATCATGGCCGCGAATGCCACGACATTCGTCTGACCTTTAAAAACGGAAAAGTGGTCGACGCGTCGGCCAGCAAGGGCGCCGATTTTCTGCACGCCATGCTGGACCAGGACGCCGGGGCGCGGATTTTGGGCGAGTTTGCCATCGGCACAAATTTTGGCATTCAACGGTACACCAAGAATACGTTATTCGATGAGAAAATCGGCGGCACATGCCACGCGGCCCTGGGCGCGGCATACCCGGAAACCGGCGGCAAGAATGAAAGCGGCCTGCATTGGGATATGGTCTGCGATCTGCGGCACGAAGGCCGCCGCGTGGAAGCCGACGGCAAAACCATTCTTGAAAACGGCCGATTTGTGCGCGAAGAGTGGCCGCGGGCTTAACGTGATATCCGCGGCCAGACCTGCACGCGACCTGAACTAAAAAGCAAAACGGATGTTATGGCGGACGAACAACAACCCACCGAAGCCGCGGGCGGATCCGCCGAAGTTAAACCGCCGCGCCGGGCCGCCAAGTTGCCGGCCGCGGGTCGTGACGCGCCGCCGCGCAATCCCGCCGCGTTTATTGTGCCGCTGGTATTAATGGCGCTGTGCCTGATCTTTCGCGCCATGCACCTGATGGCCTTGCCAATCTTCGGCGATGAATCGATTTATTTGCGCTGGGCCCAGGCCATTCGCGACGATCCGTATGCCCATGCCTGGGTTTCCCTGATCGACCCCAAGCCGCCATTGCATTTTTGGCTGCTGGCCACGGTCTGGAAGTTTACCAACAATCCCTTGTATTCCGGACGGCTGTTGTCCGTGGCCAGCGCGGTGTTGTGCATTCCAGCGCTGTTGTTGTTTTGGCGGGCGTGTGCGGGCCTCGTCGCGCCGCGGCCCCAACAATTAAATCATGGGCGGAATTCCGGCGGCGGCGCCAATCTGTCCGCGGTTGGTTACATTGCCTGCCTGGTCTTCATCTTTTGCCCGTATCTGGCGTTCTATCAGCGGATGGCGCTGGCTGATCCGATTTTCATATTAGAAATGTTGGCGGCGGCGTGGCTTTCGGTGGTCTTGGGGAACGGCGCCTTGGCCTGGGCGGAAGATCGGGTCGGATCGCCGGTTCGGGTTGCGGCTCCGGCTCCGGTTGCGGCCCTGGCCCAGGTTCCGGTTCCAGCTCGGGCGCCGTGGCCCGGACTGCTTCGCGGCGCGTGGCGCTATGCCGTGCCGTTCGGCGTTGTCATGGGCTTGGCGATGCTCACGCGGCAGAATATCAGCTACGTGCTCTGGGCGTTGCCGATTGCCGCGGCTGCATGCCTGGCCATTGGCCGCAAAGCGATCTGGCCTTGTTTGCTGGCTGCGGCGGTGTGGAACTGTGTGGCCCTGATTGTGGCGGTGCTGATCTGGTGCCCCATGCTTATTGTGCGCGGCCCGCACAGCGTAAAGACGCGCATCTTCTACCGCAGTTCGTTCGTGGGGGGAGTGAATTTGCGACAGCGCCTGGCAATTATTGTTAAAAATGCGAGACGGACGTTTCTGCCGTTGCGTCCGGTGATGGTCGCCGGTCACACGCACTTGGAATTCTTTTGGCACAGCGGCTGGCTGTGGACATACCTCACGCCGCCGGTGGAAATTTTGGCGATTTTGGCCATCGGCTGGATGGCGTGGCGGCGGCAATGGCGGTTGCTTTTTTTCCTGTTGTTTTGGTGGGGCATCACGCTGGGCCCCGTGATAGTCTTTGGAAAAGTGGCTTATGCGCGTTACGCCCTTTCGGGCATAGTTCCTTTGTTGCTGATTTTTGCCTGGGCCCTGACCGACGCGCTGGCGCTGATCGTTTCCTTTGACTTGCCCGAAGCCGCCGCCCTGGGCATTTCCGCGGCCGTGCTGGCCGGCGTTTTCGCGTGGCCCATTCACGCAATTCTTTTGCAGGAAAATAATTGGCCGCGCCAGGAAATGGTCCCACTCGATCGCCATCAATACATCACCGGCTGGACGGGCGGCTATGCCGTTGGTCGGGCAATTCGGCTTATTAAACGGCTGCCAGAAAAGGGGCTTACGGTCATTACTTCCAACGGCTGGGGTACGCCGCCGGACGCGCTATGGGCATTTTTGCATGGCCGCAAGAACGTGCAATTGGCATACAGCGACAGCGCGGGCCGAAAGCCGCTGCTGCGGCCCGTAAAGGGAAAAGCCAATTATTATTGGCTGCGCAAACATAAATACTTGTACACGCCGCCGCAGCCTTGCTACATTCCACCCCACCAGCGCGTGCTTTATGTGTCGCCGGACCCAATCTATGTAAACAATACCGCCGTCGCCGCCGGCAAATTGTTGCGCCGCGCCAACCCGCATCTGGTCAGAATCGCGGCCTTTCACAACCCGTCCCACCGCGACGGCCGGCCGCCCGGCGGCAATGTGATTATCTATCTGGTCAAATAACGCGATGGCGGCGATGTCCAAGGGCGCTTGACAGCCGGCTGGCATGTCTGCTATATTCGCCTGCGCGTATGAAGACTGCCACGACCATTTCGCGCGTTGATCTGCTCTTTCGGGCCTTTTCCGATCGCACCCGGTTGCGCATATTAAACCTGCTGCGCGGCGGCGAATTGTGCGTGTGCGATTTGGTGGATGTATTAAATCTTCCACAGCCAAAGGTGTCCCGCCATCTGGCGTATTTGCGCCGCGCCAGGTTGGTGCTGGCCCGCAAAGAGGGTCTCTGGATGTATTACCAACTGGCGCCGGCATCAGGAAAATTTCACGCAAGGCTCATCGGCTGCCTGGCGGATTGTTTTGAGGAAGTGCCGGAGCTGCGCACGGATCGCGAAAAGCTGGGCCGCAGCGAGTGCGGGCGCGGCGCCAAAGGCGGTTGCTGTTAGCATTTTTTTTGACCGGTTATATGCGTGTGCGCGAATGTAATGGGTGGCGCCGCGAAGCGTGAGCATGTTCGCGGCCGTGATTGGGCTGCCTGTGGAAGCTCCGGTGATAATTGGGCTGATGGCGTTGTTCTTTCATCGCAAAGATTTTGCCGGTGAATTGCGGTTGGATGCTATTCAGATGACTCATAGGGTGGGCCAGCTGGTTTACGGTGTCACTGTTGTTTGTTTATTTAAGAGGTACACATGTCAGATCAAACTACGGAAAACGTCGCTGCGGTGAAAGCGGGTTACGGCGCCGTCGCCGCGTCTACGCTGTCCGATCGCAGTCATGGGGTTCGCGCCGTGGCGCAGGCATTCGGCTATGACGCCGCCGATCTTGATGCCATTCCCGCGGAGGCCAATATGGGGTTGTCATGCGGCAATCCCACGGCGATGGCCAGTTTGCGCCCGGGCGAAACCGTGGTCGATCTTGGCTGCGGCGGCGGGCTGGATGTGTTCCTGGCAGCGGGAAAAGTCGGGCCAACGGGCCGGGCGATTGGCATTGACATGACCCCGGAAATGATTGCGCGGGCGACGGCGGGCGCGCGTTCGGGGGGCTTTGGAAACGTTGCTTTTCATCTGGCGCCCATTGACGCCATACCGCTGCCCGATGCGTGCGCGGATTGCGTGATCTCTAACTGCGTTATTAACCTAGCGCCTGATAAACCAGCGGTGTTTCGCGAAATAGGGCGAATCTTAAAAACCGGCGGCCGCGTGGCTCTCAGCGATATCGCATTAAAAAATCCGTTGCCGAAAGATTTGCGATCAAACATCGCGGCATATGTGGGCTGCATCTCCGGCGCCGTGCTGATCGATGTCTATCGGCGGCAGCTTGAAGATGCGGGGTTTATGGATGTCACCGTAGTCGATAGCCACGCCGACTTAAACGCCTACGCCAATGTTGAGGGGCAAAGTGCCTGCTGCTCACCGCCGATGGGGGAAAGCGCTGGTTCGCTTTCACGTTCGCTTTCTGTCTTGGGCGAACCATGTTGCGGCGGCCCCGCCGGGGCGTCGTCCAGCGGCGTTCATGCGGGCATCACCGGATTGCTAGAAAAATATGACTTGAACAGTTTTGCGGCCAGCGTAAAAGTGTTCGCGGTGAAGCCGCGATAACCGTCGGTTGCCCCGCATTTCCGCCCGCGAGGGCACATTTGCGCACCAGCGGCCGTGCGATGTCGCGACATCGTGCCGCCGCGCGGCCGTCGCGGCCCGGCGCGGGCGGATACGACACAATGGCGGGAACCGCTGATAACGCGGATGAACGCGGATACGACGGAAATGGATGGTGGCGATCCCCTCCCGTTTCCGCAGCGGGGTTGCGTCCAACGCTGAGATGACGAGGATTAACGCGCGTGGGGATTTTGAGGCGCCTGGGTCCAACAGGGGCGCTGCCGGAATAAAGCTGGCGGGGCCCACGCCGGGCCGTCACGCCTCCACGGCGTCTTCAATTGTGGAAGGGAATGCATCGTGCCAGAGTTCGAGCATAAGCAATGCAAACAGGCGGTGGGTGTGATCGCGTCGGGAGCGCATGTGGTCGTCCAACAACTCGCGAACCGGCGCTGCGGCGAAGTAGGTTTTGCAAAAGCCGTCGGGCCGGGTCAGGTTTTCCATTAAAAATTCCCGCAAAAGGCCGCGGAACCAATCGCCGACGGGCACGCCGAAACCTTGCTTTTTGCGGGTCAGCGTTTCGCTCGGCAGCAGGTCGCCAAAATCGCGGCGCAGCACGGCCTTTCCTCGGCCGCGCCTGAAAAGAGCGGCGGTTGGCAGGGCGTTGGCAATTTGAACCACGCGGTGATCCAGAAATGGGCTGCGCACTTCCAGGGCATGAAACATTGATGCGCTGTCCACTTTCCACAGCACGTCACCGGGAAGATAGTGGCCCTGATCAAAAAGCATGGCCCAACGCGCGGCGGAAATAGTTGCCAGTGGCGCCGGCTGGGGATATTCAATAATCAGTGATTTATTTCCTAACAAAGCGCCAATGTCGTCCGTGGAAAACAGCGCCTGCATGGCGGCATACTGTTGGGGTACATTGCTTTCCCTCGCCGCTGCGGCAATCCGGCGCAGGCGCTCGCTGCTACCCATTTTTGCGGCCATCCGCATGGCCGGCCGGAGCCGCGTGAGCATTTGCGCCGCCCGATATCGGTCATAACCGCCGAACAGTTCGTCGCCGCCGTCGCCGCTGAGCGTCACCGGGGCAATGGCCCGGGCGGCGCGGCTGACATGCCAGGAAGGAAGAATCGATGAATCGGCGAAGGGCTGCCCCAGGGTCAAGCGCATGATTTCGGCCAGCACATCCGGCACGGCGGCGTCACATTGCACTTGTACTTCGTGGTGTTGCGTTCCGAGGCGTTCGGCCACGCGCCGCGCATAGGCCGATTCATCAAAGTCCGGTTCCGCAAAGGAAACGCAAAGCGTGGCCAACGGCGGGAGGTTCTGTCGGCGGCGCGACTGCTGCCCCAGCGCAGCGATAATGGACGAATCAATTCCGCCTGATAAAAAACAGGTCACCGGGACATCAGCCACGAGTTGCGATTCCACGGCGGCGGCGAGTTGCTGCCGCAAAGGCGCCGCGGGCGCGGCCGGTATTTCATGGATTGAGAAATAGGGGCCCCCGCGGACAAGATCGCGCGCCACCAACAGCGTATGGCCCGGTGAAAGCTGGGAAATATCGCGGTAAATCGTGGCGGGCGCGGGGATGTAGCCCCAGAATAAATAAGTCGCCAGTTGTTCAACGGGCACGCGCCGAGGCACGTCTGGAAAGGCCAAAAGGGCCGGAATGGCGCTGCTGAAGGCGATGCCATCCTCCTGCACGCAATAAAAAAGCGGCTTTTGGCCCATGCGGTCACGGGCCAAAAAAAGCGTGTCGTGCGGCGCATCCCAAACGGCGAATGCAAACATGCCGACCAGCCGTTTTGGAAGTTGCTCGCCCCATTCTTCCCATCCATGCACCAACACTTCAGTATCACTGTGGTCGCCGGAAAAATGGTGCCCTGCGGCGATCAGTTGGGCGCGAAGCTCAAGATGATTGTAAATTTCTCCATTAAATATTACATGTACCGAGCCGTCCTCGTTGCCCATGGGCTGCCTTCCGCCCGCCAGATCAAGGATCGCCAGACGGCTGTGCAGCAGGGCGACCTGCCGCCCGGGCCGCGGATCGGTCCAGATGCTCTGGCCATCGGGCCCACGATGGGCGATTTTGGATAAAACATTTTGCAACGTGGCATCGCCCGGCGAAATCGGCGGGGCGGTTCGGCGTTCATCAGGAAATTTTATCAGGCCGGCGATGCCGCACATGGCGCACCATCCACGTTTTGCGGCGCAGCCGGGAGGGCAGTTTCCGTGGGGGTGTGCCGGGTGACGGCGCGGCCTTCTGAAAACGCCACATGCAATGCGGCGCGGCCTTTATAAAATTCGAGCAGACTGCGGCCCAGGCACTCCCTGCGCCAGCCGGCATCAAGCGGATGGCCGGCCAGATCTTCGCCCTGGGTAAGGCGATGGGTGAAGCTGATAATCTGCGCCTGTGACGTGGCGACGGCCGGGGTTACGCACTGGCCCAGGCATATTAATTGTGCGGTGGAGATCAGCGCTTCGCAGGTACTGCGAAAATTTAGCGAATCACTGTACGACTGCGCCAGGGAGGCGGGCCATTGTTCCCGCGGCAGGGCGGCGGCCGTCTTAATAATATTAATAATGTCGGCGCCATAGGTTTCGATTTCGGGGCGGGGCAGATGCCGAATATTCCCCAGTTCATGGACGCCTCGCGGGGCGCGCGCGGCCAGGTCCAGCAGCGCTTCATCCTTAATAAAGCTGCGCGGCGGCAGGTCGTGTTCGTACGCCAGTTGTTCGCGCCAAATCGCCAATGCCCGCAGCGCCGCCAGGGCCGGGCCTTGCATGTTGCCCACGCCTTTGATGCGCTCGAAGAGTTTCTCCGGCCGCGGCGCGCTGATCGATTGATCACACATTTCCTGCGAGGCCGCCACTGCCCAGGCGCTGCGGCGCAACGCGCGAAGGCGGTTGCCCAGGGCGTCGGCCACGGCGCACAAGTAGCGCACGTCATCGACAGCGTATGACAATTGCGCGCGCATCAGCGGCCGCCGGGCCCAGTCGCTGTAGGTGTGGGCTTTGTCCAGCGTGGCGTCGCAAAAATGTTCCACCAGGCGCCAGTATGCCAGGGGATAGCCCAGGCCGACCAAACCAGCGGCGATTTGCGTATCAAAAATATTTTGCGGCCGATTTTTGCCGACGGCGAACGCAATGGCGATGTCCTGCTCGCCGGCGTGGCAATATTTTTCCACGCTGGGGTCGGCCAGCGCCTCCCAGAATGGCCCAAGGTCGCCGATAGCCAGGGGATCAATAAGTTCCACGCGTTCGGGCGTGGCAACCTGAATCAGGCACAGCACGGGTCGGTAGGATGTTTCACCAATAAATTCAGTGTCAAACGCAAACCGTCCGGCGGCGTGCAGGTGTTCGCAAACCTCGCGCAGGGCGCGCGGGGTGTCGGTCATGGCCTGCGGCGGCGCAGGCAAGGCAAGTGGAATTGACATGGCGGCCATTGTCCGGCAAAAGAGGCCCGGTGGCAAACGTCGGGAAACGTCGGGCGGCAAAACTTGCAAAGTGTTGCTTTCGTCACGACAATGCGCAGTCGTTCGGAAGGTCGCTTTCGATTTTTACTGAAAAACGCTCGTTTTAAAGGATGCCTTTATATGGCCAGTACCGGAGTTTCCACCGAATCGTTCGCCACGGAAAAAAAGCAGGAACACACCGGCCAGAAGCTGCGGCTGGCC
>JAJZCU010000056.1:0-4580 GCA_021828935.1 Planctomycetota bacterium
GCCGCCTCACGTTTCCGTCGCCGACGGCCCGTTTCCGCACCAGGCGCCCCGCACCGGCGTGGACTTGTGCCGCCGCCACGCGCCCGTCGCGGCCCGATGGGCCGGCGCGGGCGGCTAACAGTTCTGGTCACGGGTTTGAAATTTTTGATACCCTGCGCGTTCGTATGCACACGTTTCCGCCCCGGCCGCCGACGTGCCGCTGGCGGGCGCCGGATCCGTGCTTTCGCCCCACCGTTCCCAATCATCAGAACCGACCCCCAACACGGGCCTCGCTGACGTCACGCCGCCTGACTGCTGCCGGGGTTTTCGGCCAGGGCGGCGGGCAGTTCCAGGGTGAACGTTGCCCCGCGACCGAGCGTTGAGCGCACTTTTAACACGCCGCCGGCGGCGACGATCAGGTCGCGGCAGATCGTGAGTCCCAAGCCCGTGCCGCCGCGCGGAACTGGATCATCAAAAATATTGGCGGCCGTCGGGGGCGCTGCCGGAGCGGGCGCCGGCGCGGCGGCGTCGCGGGCCTGGGTCTCCGCGTTTTTTTGTTTGGTAGAATAAAACGGCTCAAAGATATGGGGCAGAACTTCCGGCGGAATACCCGGACCCGTGTCCTGCACTTCTATGACCACCGTGCCGGCCTCGGGGTTGGCCCGCGCTAAAATTGTTAATCTTCGCAGGCCGCGGATATGGTTGATCAGCGCCGCGCGCGCATTGATCACCAGGTTCATCAATACCTGCTGAAGGTGCCCGGGGCTGATGGCCGCCGAAAGTCCCGGGGCGACTTTTACCTCCAGCGTGATGCCATCGCGGCCGGGATCCCGCGCCAGGCACTGCAGGGTTTCTTCCACCACGGTCTTTACGTCCGCGGAGCCCCCGCAATCGCCCCGCGCAAAACCCAACAGTGAATTGGAGATGGTGGCGGCCCGTTCCGCGGCGGCCAAGGCCTTGCTCAAGGCCTTCATCCGGAGCGCTTCATCGGCTTTATCCGTAAGTGCGTAACGGGTATAACTAATCATGGGCGTGAGGATATTGTTAAATTCGTGAGCGATCACGGCCGTAACCATGCCCAGACTGGCGAGTTTCTGCTGTTGATTTAAATTCGCCTGAAGCTGATCGATGCGTTCCTGCAGGGCGCCTATGGCCTGCTCTATGCTGCCGATATCAATTAAAGCGGACGAATCGTTGGCCAAAGCTTGCCTCCCGACGCCAGTCAGTCACGATTCCGCAGGAAACTAATCGCGGCGAACCATGCATGACAATCCGTGTATGTTGTGTATCGACAATAGGATACGGCTGTCTTGAGGCAGGTAATGGCATTTTGGCCAAAAGCAAGCGCGACGCGCAGATTTCATTGCATGCCGGGCGACAATGAGCCGATAAAATCCACGGCAAACGCGTTAAACGCTCAGTTTTTGGTTCTCATGTTCATAAACATGAACGCGGTGAAGGCGTCCGAATGGCAGAAAATTTGGCCCAGGTTTCGACGATTCAGATCGAGTCGAAGTCGCAGACGACTGCGGGCATCGCTGACCATTTAGCATCCTCGCCGCGCCATACAGCCACTGAAGGCCCCGAATTAGCGTCAGAAGCCGGCCGTTCGGCAGAATCTGCGCCGTCCGAACATGGGGCCGACAATGACCTTCGCCGCATTTTATCCATTGAGGTGCCGGTGATCGTGCAACTGGCCTATCGGCGCCTAAAGCTTTCAGAGGTGATGCGGTTAAGCACTGGCGCAATTATCGAATTTACCAAATCGGCAGACGATGAATTGGATTTGCTGGCCAACAACAAGACCATCGGCAAGGGCGTGGCGGTAAAAGTAGGTGAAAATTTCGGCGTGAAGATTAGCGCGATGGGGGCGCCGCAGGAGACTATTCAGAAGTTGGGGCAGTAACCGGAGCGGCCGGTGGATGCGAAAACTTTCTCCGCCGGTCATATCCTGCCGGCCGCCTTTGCTCCGTCGGCTCGGCTGCGACAGACGCGGCCGCCGCTTCTATAACGTCACCGGATACCATTTTTTGATACCCTTTAATATGTCGCGCAGGCCCGCGTATTGGACGTACCCCGGGGGAATGATCGCCAGCGTGTAAGTCTCTCCGCGATGCTCCACTTCCGCCAGGAGCGCGGGTTTGTGGTCCACCGCGGCGCCGGCGGCGCGATCAATATAAATCTGCTTGACCTGTTTTTGCTTGATGCGCCGCGTGGGCAATGAGATTTGCTGCGGCCGAATCAGCGCCACCGGACGGCGGACCGCGGTTCCCACCAAATACGCGTGCAGCGAAGCGGCGCCGATCAACGCCGGGCCAACCAAATAAAACATGTGGGGATTGGCCGCCCCAAACCATCCCGGCCGGAAGACGCCCACCAGCGTATACGCCACCGCCGCCAAGAGTATGCAGAACGCAAACACCACCCGGAACACGCCCAGACGCGTGGGACGGCGGGGCACCACGAAGGCGTCATCGCGGCGAAAAAACTCCGGCAATACGGCCTGGTTTTCCATGCTTAATGCCCCGCCGGCACAGCGGCGGGCGACGCGCTTGCGGGCGACTGCGGGGCGGCCACGGGCGCAGACTGCCCCGCGGGCGGCGCGGTTTTGCCATACGTGCGGGCGCGGGGCGTCACCAGACTGATGTCAACCGGTTCATAAGAAAGGGTCGCCCGCCCGTTTTGATAAGTTACCAGCGTGCTTTTCAGCCAATTTTCATCGTCGCGCGTCAAGGCCCGCACGTCCAGGGGAATTTCTATGTGACCGGCCTTTTCATCAGGAATCTTAAAGTGGGCGCCGCGCGATTCCTGCCGGGCAATCGCCGCCATGGTGACGGCCTCTGAAAGCAGGAGCATGTCCCAAAGATTGCGCGCGAAGGTCAGCGTTTGGTTGCTCCACATGCCCGTGTCGGTAAGTTCCAGGCGGGTGCGATACCGTTCTTTTAACTCTTCAACGAGCGCCAGCGTTTCTTTCATGCGTTTGTCAATGCGAATAATTGTTACGTTATCACTCATGGAACGGCCCAATTCCCGTTGCATCAGGTACGGGTTCTGGTCACCCTTGCTGGTCAGCAGTTTTCTCATGCTTTGTTCCTGTCGCGCCACGCCCGCCTGATACAGCGCCTGCGGCTGGTCCGCCACCGGGGCCGCCCCGCCCATATAATTATTAATACACGGCCCCAAAAACAGCCCCGTGAAGATGCACGACAGCAGGCTGTTGGCCCCCAGGCGGTTGGCGCCGTGGTACTGATAGTCCGCCTCGCCCGCGGCATAAAGGCCTTTGATGTTGGTCATCTGGTTGCGGGGGTTCCCCTTTTCCAGACCCCCGGTTTTTTGATCTTTAACAAAGTCCACCCACAGGCCGCCCATGGAATAATGCACCGCCGGATAGATGCGCATGGGCTCCAGCAGCGGGTCCACGCCCACAAATTTTTCATAAATTTCCAGAATGCCGCCCAGCTTCTTTTTCAACGTGGCGTAGGGTATGCCGGTGGCCTTTTCAGTCAAGTCCAGGTAAACCATCTGTCCATTGCCCAGGCCGTAGCCCTGTTCGCAGGCATAATAAATTTCGCGTGTGGCGATGTCCCGCGGCACAATGTTTTTGTATTTGGGATACAAGCGTTCCAAGAAGTAATCGCGTTGGTCTTCGGGAATACTGTTAGGATGCCGCGCGTCCCCTTTCTTCTTAGGCACCCAGATGCGGCCGCCTTCGCCGCGGGCGGATTCGCTCATCAGCCGACATTTGTCTTCGCCCGGAATTGCCGTGGGATGTACCTGAACAAATTCCGGGTTGCCCAGCCGCGCCCCCGCTTCGTAACAACGCGTGGCGGCCGAACCGCTGCAGATGACGCTCATGGTGGATTGGCCAAAGATCAGCCCGTTGCCGCCGCTGGCCATCACCACGGCATCGCCACGGAAGGCGCGGATTTGCATCGTGCGCATGTCTTGCGCCACAATGCCCACGCAACGACCGCTATCATCAAGCACCGGCTGCAGAAAATCCCAAAATTCATATTTTGTTATTCTGCCCTGCGTTTCCCATCGGCGCACCTGTTCATCCAGGGCGTACAAAAGCTGCTGGCCGGTGGTGGCCCCGGCATAAAATGTGCGCCGATACAGCGACCCGCCGAACAGCCGCAGATCTCGCTTGCCCTCCGCGGTGCGGTTAAACGGCACGCCCATGCGGTCCAGCAGATCGATAATTTGCGGCGCCATCCGGGCCATTTCCAGCACCGGCGGTTGATTGGCAAGAAAATCTCCACCCAACACCGTTTCTTCAAAATGCTCCCATTCGCTATATCCCTGCTGTCGCGCCACTTCATTGCACGCATTAATGCCGCCCTGCGCGCACACGCTGTGCGACCGCTTCACCGGCACCAGGCTGAATAAATCAACGGGAATATTTTCCTCGGCCAGCTTCATGGCCGTGGCCAACCCGGCCAGCCCTCCGCCGACAACAATAACACGTTTGGTTTCCATTCATTCCTCTTTTTACCGCCTGACCCGCATACGCCGGCGGCGCTAATAATCAATTTCTGTCTTTGTGTTTTAATGGGTGGCGATGCGCCCGCCGATGTTGCCGCCCCCAGCGCGGTGGTTCT
>JAJZCU010000056.1:4590-9092 GCA_021828935.1 Planctomycetota bacterium
TGTTCGTCGGCGGCGGCAGGCCGATCATGCCCGTTCCCCGCAGCCGGGGCGCCGGACGATGCATCGTTTTCGCCGACCGCCATCTTTGGGAGCTCGGCGGCAACAGAACCACCGCGCTGGGGGCGGTTGCCGCCATGTTCGGCGGTTGATAATTCGGGTTGCCGTTCACGGTAAACGCCCACCAGGCAATCGTGCCAATGATTGTTACAATAATGCCCACGGTCAGACAGACATGGCCCCAATTTTTTTGGGCCCGTTCCGTCACGGTAAGTCCCCAAGCGATGGCGCTGGTCCACAGGCCATTGGCAAAATGAAACGTTGCCGACCATATTCCCAACAAATAAAAGGCCATCACCAGCACATTGCCCCAGAACCATGGGTTGGGCGAATACGGTGTTTTAATCGCCCGCACGGTGCGTGCATAAGCGTCTTTGGTGTGAAACAATGGGAAGGCCGAAAGCGCCGGCCAGCCGGTGATGCGGTACACCAGGCCCAGCCCCCAGCGGTGCATGGTGGCCAGATGGTAGGCGATAAATGCCAGCAAAATAATGCCCGTCACGCGCTGCAGCGTGTAGCGAACATTGCCGCCATAATTGTATTCAGTGGTGTTAAACTTCACCCCCGCCTTGGTGATGTATATCCCATAAAGGGCGTGAATCAACAGCGGCAAAAAAATGCAACTTATTTCAATCAGGGCCAGGTTCGGCTGTAAACTGTGAATTTTATTCACATCCTGCTGATAGGCCACCGGCGACATGCCGTAAGCGTTTACCAGCAGATGGAAACATATAAAACCACCGAAAAACAGGCCGGTGAGGCTGTGCAGCCGGCGCAGCCAAAAATGCCGACGCCCGGCTGGTTTGTAATACCCGGCAAGATCATTGTGACCTTCGGGACTTCGTGCCACGGCAACGGTAGTCACGGCAACCTTTCTTAAAGAACGCCACGGCGATGCAGTCCGCGGGCGAACGCTGGACCGTGCAGCCCGGCTTCCCGCGGGAAAGCACGCCGAACCACATTTTCACCATTTGGCAACGCCGCTGATTGTAAAGGTGCGGGCGCAGGCGTTCAACCAGCGGGTAAAATGAATGCGGCGGTCACCGAGACAACGGGATCGCGCGGCCGACGGAATTGGTTTAACCGATGCGTACGCAATCACCAGATCGTCGAAACCGCGTAAGCTGAAAATTTCTCGTCCTTGGTAACGATCTCCATCCCATCAATTAGTGCTTGGGAAATCAGGAGCCGATCGAAGGGATCACGATGCGGATTGCCGCCAATGGTGAGAAAGGGCAATGTTGAGAGTAGTTCCGTATGGCGCGGCGCGAGTTCTAGTATCTGGAAGCCATGACCCGCAATGGAATCGTTCATGAACTGGGCATACGGTATATTCAGCGCATACTTCCCGAGGCTGATCTTTATTGAAATCTCCCAGAATGAGGCTGGGCTGACGAATTTGGCGTTCGCCGGATCAAGGATATTTTCCTTTGCCGCCGGGCTCAATTTATTGTCGCCAAGGTGGAACCAAAGCCACGCGTGCGTGTCTAGCAGCAGCTTCATTCCATATACTCGCGAAAGTCTTCGAGATGTTCTTCATCATCACTGACGATTGTCATACTGCCGCGGCCCGCCCCGAAAACCGGACTCCTTAAGTCGGCGCCAGGTCGTTCACGCATGACGTGCCTGGCATGCACGATGAAAACAACGCCGCCGCCCGGGCTCTCGCCGCAAAATACGCCTTGCGCCTCCGTGTCCCTCATCGCCTCAGGCACCCGCAGCAGCCACCCCACCGTTCCGGCGTCCTTGGTCAGTCCGATCGCCTCGTGTTCGTCCTGCTGTTCCAGCGCCTTGGCCAATTGTTCGTTGAGATGCTCCACAGGAATTGTTTTCATGGCATCGCCTTTCAATCCAATCCGGGCCGCTTTTTTATTCCACAGCGCACGGCTCCGCTTCAGGTGGACGTTGAATTATAACGGTACTCCAGCCGTTAGCCCAACCTTCACAGCCGCGCCAGTCGCAGTCGCACCAAAATCCAATTGGCCGGGTCCGCTGATCGTCCATCAGCGGCGAACGCGTGCGCGCATGCGCCAACCGGCGCCCACCCGATCCGGCCGATCTTCAGCATTTCAAAAACACCGTCCAGCAGTTAATGTTTTGCAGTCGGCGCGGCATGAGGGAACCTCAAAACAGAAACCCCACAAGCTGCTGCCCCGGCAGCGTATACTCCGCACACGCAGAATCAAAAGGAAGAAATTTTATGAGTGAATATCAATACATTGCTTTTCAAGCCATTGATGCCCCAGTCAGCGAAAGCCAACTTCAATTCATGCGGGGGCAATCCACGCGGGCAAAAGTCACGCCATGGACTTTTGAGAATACCTATGACTTCGGCGATTTTCACGGAAACGCGACCGAGATGTTACGCCGGGGCTATGATTTTCACTTTCACTTCGCGAATTTCGGCCAGCGCACGCTGATGATCAGACTTCCCGCCGGCCTGCCCAATTCCGCGACGGCCGCCGCGTATCTTAACAACGGTTCGCCCGAATATGTAAAAGACCCCGACGGTCCCGGCGGCGTTTTGGTCATTGACCCATGTATTGAGTCGGGTGAAATGGATGACTTACACGACCCGGCCCGGTTTCTTGACCGCCTGCTTCCACTCCGCGCGGAAATTATAAATGGCGATTTACGTCCATTATATTTGGCCCACCTGGCTGTCGCATCGGACGGCAATCATGATCCCGATTCGCTGCGCGAGGCGCCCGTGCCCGCAGGTTTGGATGCGCTCACGCGGGCCCAGCGCGCACTGGCGGAATTGTACTGCCTGGACGACGCCATGATTGCGGTAGCGGCCCAAACGTCTCCACCCATGCCGAAACATTCACAGCCGCACGAACACCTTGCCCAATGGCTGCGCAGTCAGCCGGATGACGCGAAAGTCGCCTGGCTTTCTGAATTAGTTGCAGACCCACACGCACCCATCAGAATCAACATTCTCGCGGAATATCAAAAACACTGTCCCGCCCCCACTTGGCCCACCGTTCCCCCGACCCGAACCATTTCTGAAATCCAGGCTCTTGCACAAACAATTCGAAACGAACATGCTCGGAAAGACGCCCAGACGGCCGCGCGGCGGCGTGCCGCAGATCTCGCCCGCATTGCCGCGAATCCCGCGGAAACCTGCGCCAAGGTGGAGCAACTTATCAAAGAAAAAAACATTGATGCGTATCGTGCGGCCGTCGTGTTGCTGGCGGATTTGCGTTCCGCGCTTGCAAATACGCAGCAATCGGGTTTGGCCGAACAGTATGCGCTGAAAATAAAAGAAAGAAATCCGCGCATCAACCGCTTAACCGCGGAACTGCGGAGGCACGGTTTCCTAGCAAAATAGGCGTGCCCGCAAGCGCGCGGCGGAATGATTGTCGTTCAGAGAGGTATTTGATAGTTACTAAGACGCTCGAACCACCGCGACGACTTCACGCGCTGCAGGCCGTCCCAGTTGAACACACTCCAGCGTATTAAATAGAAGATCGTGGCGTCACCACGGCATCCTGGGGGCCGGCCATCATTCAAACAGTCTCTCGACATCCCGTGCCCCGTGACACACATGAAGAATTTGAACACCCGTCCGGAAGGGGGGGGGGTAAAATATTAAATAATTTCTGAAACGCGAAACCGGCCATGAACGGACGCCTTTTAGTTTTGGTGCGTGAAACGCGCGAGGCTCGCCGACTTTTGCATTCTCCGCCAAAAACATAAACGTCTCATAAACAGCTTCAACGAAACGACCAGCCGCCTCCGCGTTGTCTTCCGCGATGAACGCCCAGATGGCCAAAAGCTCCGCTTCAATGGCGGACGCGAGAATAATTTCAGGCTCCGGCACGGACCCCCTTTATCCGTTGCCGCATTCGGCGGAACACCACGCGGCCATCAACCCCTTTTTTCGCGTCCACGTCTGTTACCGCGGCCAGTAATCGTTTTTCGAGATCCGCCAGCCTGCGCGTTTTCGCGGAGGATCCAAACTGATCCTCCTGTAGGCAGCTTAACGCCGCCCGAACGACCTCGCTGGCAGTCTGGTAATGCCCCGAGCTAACCTGCTTTTCCACAAAATTCTTTAGTTCCGGCGTCAGCGATACATTCATACGTCTGCTCCATGAATCGCACAATTAAACGACGCTATCGCGACAACACGAAGGGGTCAATGTTTGTTACCGCGCCCTTTGCTCCATTTTCTGTTCCATGCCAGGCGCCTCGGCTGATGGGCCGCCGGGCGATGGCTTAATTGCCGATCGGTTCATGGGATCCGGTCCAACCGTAGCCACCGCAGTTTGCCGCCGGGCTCAATTTATTGTCGCACGATATGGCCAAGATGGCCGCCCCCCCTTTTACCCGCCGCGCACCAGCTTCGCGAATGGCTCAATTTGCTTGTAATCATTGGACCATGTCGTGTACATATAGCCCAGAACGCCTTTGATGCCTTTGGCGGCGCGCACCCAGGCCTG
>JAJZCU010000057.1 GCA_021828935.1 Planctomycetota bacterium
GCCTCCGGCGCCCTGGGCGTTGCGCTCATCGACACACCGCCAGCCGAACGCCCCGGCGCGCCTGGCGTTATCCTGATCAACGTGCGCCCGCACGGGCGGCGCGCCGCGATGCCGTTAATTGGGCTCAACAAACATTGGCAAATCGGTGGTCGGCTCGGCCGCCGTTCATTCATGTACAAGGGTACGGTGTACACTTACAACAAAAAAAGCAATTCATGGATGGCAACGACGCGTCCGGCAGCCGCTGCCAGAAGGCCCGGATCGCCCGCAACCGCAAGGCCCAGAAAAGCACTGGCGCCGGCGTATCTGCCCGTGAAAAAATAAAACTGCCACAGGCCCACCGCCAGATCCTGTGGGCGGGAGTCTGTGGCCGAACTTACCACGTATTGATAAATAAATTCTCCTGGCAATGACTCCCTGAGCCAGCTCAAGACGACGAACCCGGCGCCGACGGATTCCACTCTGGCGGACGACGACGGGCCCGGCGCTTACGCGTTCGGCTCTGATGGACGATGGGACCGGCGCTTACGCTTGCGGCTCTGATGGACGACGATGGCCCGGCGCTTACGTTTCCGGCTCTGATGGACGGCGGCGCCGGCGGCGGCGATGTGGCCACGGCTGGAATCTGCTATCATGCGATCAGGACGTTTTTCTGCAAGGGTTACTTTCAACATGAGCGAATCGCTCGTTCAAGTTTTGATATTGCGGGCCGCCGGCGCCAATTGCGACCGTGAACTGGCCCATGCTTTTCAATTGGCCGGCGCCCATCCGCACCGCGTGCATGTACGCCAGTTGTTGCGCGATCCGGGCATGCTTGAGCGCATGCAAATTATGGCCATTCCCGGCGGTTTTTCGTATGGCGACGACATTGCCAGCGGAAAAATTCTTGCCAATCAACTCATGCACCATTTGCGGGGGCCGCTTACGCAATGGGTGCGCGACAGAAAGCCGCTGCTGGGCGTGTGTAACGGGTTTCAGGTACTGGTGAAGGCGGGCCTGTTGCCGGGCCCCCCCGCCGACGCGACCGGGGTCGAGGCGGAGTTTCGGCAGCGGGATGTTACGCTGACGTTCAATATGCCGGGACGATTTGTGGATACCTGGGTGCGGCTGCGTTCAGTTTCCAAGAAATGCATTTGGCTGCCGCCGGAACAAACCCTGCGCCTGCCAATTGCCCATGGTGAAGGCCGTTTGATGTGCGGAGACGCCGGCGTGTTGGACGCGTTGGCCCAGCGCGATCAGGTGGCTTTGGTGTATGCCGATGAAAAGGGCGCCGTGGCCCGCAAATTTCCTGATAATCCCAATGGCAGCGCCGGCGCGGTGGCCGGTTTATGTGACGCCACCGGTTGCGTGCTGGGCCTCATGCCCCATCCGGAGCGCTTTGTGGAAAGCATCAGCGATCCACTGCGCACCGGAGCCCCGCGGCACGAAGGCCATGATGGCGCCGCCGGCGACGGCATGATCTTCTTCCGCCGCGCCGTGGAATATGTGCGGACCAGCGCCGCCATCGCCCTGACCGCCGCCTCATGACCATGGCCTGTTGACCGCCTAAGAAATGGGCCTTTTTTTTGATGACCACATTAGCCAATGCCCCAGTTTTCACGGCGCCGAACCGCGGCCTAAAGCGCTGTTGGGTGCTGCCGGCGGCGCTGTTGGACCAACTGCAGGTGCAGGCGTTAAGCCGCGGCCTGGGCAGTCCGCCGCTGGTGGCGGAAATACTGCTGCGCCGGGGCTTGGGCAACTCGGCCGACGCCGCCGCCTTTCTGCAGCCAAAACTTAACAGCCTGCCGGACCCTGCGCTGCTGCCCAACATGGCCGCCGCCGTGGATCGCATTGCCCAGGCGGCGCTGCGCCGCGAAAAAATTGTTATCTTTGGCGATTATGATGTGGACGGCACCACCGGCACGGCCATGCTGTGGCGGCTGCTGAAGGCCGCCGGCGCCGATGTGCATTTCCGCGTGCCGCACCGCACGCAGGAAGGCTACGGCCTGCAAACGCCCGCTGTGGTGGAATTGGTGGACGGGGGCGCCCAATTAATTATCACTGTGGATTGCGGCATTACGGCCAACCAACCCGTGGCGCTGGCGCAATCGCGCGGGGTGGACGTGATCGTGACGGATCATCACGAATTTCACGAACCGCTCCCGCCGGCCCGGGCCATCGTTCATCCCAATCTGCCCGGCTCTTTATATCCCAATAAACATTTATGCGGGGCGGGCGTGGCCTTTAAACTGTGCTGGCAACTGGCCCGCAGCTTTTGCGGCGGACCGCGCGTCAGCCAGTTGTACCGCGACATGCTGGTGGAATTTTGCGCCTTGGTTGGTCTGGCCACCATTGCCGATGTCGTGCCGCTTTCCGGTGAAAACCGCGTGCTGGCCCATCTGGGGCTGCGGCAATTGCGGCGCTCCACGATTGTAGGCATACAGGCGCTGGTGGATGCCGCGGGCTGCCGGGAAAAAATCATCGATTGCACTGCGGCCGGTTTTGCGCTGTCCCCACGTCTGAACGCCGCCGGCCGGATGGGCCACGCCCGCCTCGCCGTGGAAATGCTTATTACTGATTCTCCGCCCCGCGCCGCGGAGATCGCCGGTTATTTGGAAAAGCAAAATCGCGAACGGCAAGGCGTGGAGCGGAAGATATTCGCCGCCGCCAAAGCGCAGGTTCCCGCGGACCAGTTGCCCGCCGCGCTGGTGGTTTCGGGCAAGGAATTTCATGCCGGCGTCGTGGGCATTGTGGCCTCCCGCCTGGTGGATGCGTTTCACCGGCCGGCGTTCGTGCTGGCCGTTGAAAATGACCTGGCCGTGGGCTCAGGGCGCAGCATTGTAGGATTCGCGCTGCACGAGGCCATTGAACATTGTCGCGACTTATTAATCACCGGCGGAGGCCACGCCATGGCCGGCGGGGTGAAGCTAAAGGCGGACAAAATGGAAGAATTTTCCGCCCGCTTGCGCGCCTATGCCGCGGAACATCTCGTGGCGGACGATTTTATTCCGCGCCTGCATGTCGAAGCCCAGGTCCGCCTGGCGCAGCTGGACATTCACATGGCCAAGCACCTGGCGTTGATGGAACCGTTCGGCAACGCCAATACGCGGCCGCAGTTTCTGGTGCGGGAAGCGCACATCGCCGGGCCGCCAAGACGCGTGGGCGCCACCGGAAACCACCTGCAACTTACGCTGCAGCAGGATGGCGCCATGGGCCGGGCGATTGCTTTTGGACTCGGGCCGTGGGCGGCGCAATTGCCCAATCGGCAGGTCGTTGATTTGATCGTGGACGCCCGCCTTTCCCATTACAATGGCAACACCGGCGTGGACCTGCACATTGTGGACATCGCCCGCAGTGATGGACGATCATTCACGTAGATGCCGCGGTCGTTGTCGGTGCAGCCGATGCGGCAATGTTTTTGAGTGTGTGATGCGCCCAGCGCTGTTGGCTCTGGCAGGAATTGTTGGCGTGATGATATTTTTCTTGGCGGCCGGATTGCTTGGCGCAGCGGCGCTGGTTGTGGCCCTCTGGGGCGCCCGGCTGGCCCAGTTTTTTTCGCTGCGCATGCCGCAGCGCATCCAGCAGGAACTCACGGCTATCTGCCCGCCGGTGGCCATTATTCTGCCAATCAAGGGCTTGGAACCGGGCGTACGGGAAAATATCATGGCCTTCGTGCCGCCAGGATTATCCAAATTACCGCGTGCTGTTCGCGGTGGAATCCGCGACTGATCCCGTGGTGCCTGCGCTAAAACAACTCGCCGGTGAATTGGGCTGCCGCACGCAAATTGTGGTTGCGGGAATCGCCCGGGACCGCGGACAGAAAATTCACAATCAACTGGCGGCCGTGGCCCGCACCAATGCCGACGATCATATCCTGGCGTTCATGGACGCCGACGCCAACCCCGGCCCAAAGTGGCTGCATGCTCTGGTACACCCCTTGACGTACGGCCCGTGGGTGGGCGCCACCACCGGCTACCGCTTCTACGTTCCGGACCAGCCGCACCCCGCCAATGCGCTGCTGTGCGTGGCCAATGCGGGCGTGGCGGTGTTGTTCGGACCGTTCCGCCGCACCTTTGCCTGGGGCGGATCCATGGCGATACGGCGCGAAGATTTTTTTGGCTACGGCGTAAACGACGCGTGGCAGCATGCCTTAAGCGACGACTATTGCCTCACCTGGTGCGTAAAAAAGCAGGCCCGCAAACAGATCCATTTTGTTCCGCAATGTATGGTGGCATCTGAGTGTCACCACACCTGGAGATCATTGTTTGATTTTGCGGTGCGCCAATATCGCATCACGCGCATTTGTTCGCCGGGGGCATACCTAGCCGCCGTGCTGGGCCCGCTTTTGTACCTGGGCGCGATGATTGTGCTGCCGGTCGCCGCGGTCTTGGCCGCCGCCGGCGGAGCGTGGTTCTGGTGGCTGTTTTTGGCGGGGGAAATTGCGTTATACGGCGCCACCATTCTGCGCGGACTGTTTTTATTGCGCGTGGGCAAAAGGCTTTTGCCGGCACAGTGGCCGACGATCTCGCGCCGCTGGGCGTGGTTTACCATTTATTACCCAGCCGTGCAGGCGTTTAATTTGACCGCGGTGGCGGTGGCGGGCGTGGGCCGGCGCATCAACTGGCGCGGAATCACCTACACGATGGTCAGCCGCACCGAAACGCACGTTGATAGTTTTTGGCCCGATCAATCCGTTCTTACCCAATGCCAGCCGGGGCCGGGGTTGTAGGAGTTAATCGCCTCAAATTCAATTAATGATCGCCACCGCCATGGCGCCCGCCACGGTCGTGATGGTCGCCGCCGTCGCCGCCGCGGTGGTGGTTATGGTCGCCCCGGCCGTGCCAGTCTCCACCATGATCCCGATGGTCGGCGCCGCGATCCCGGCCATCGCGCTGTCGTCGCCAGTCGCGACTGCCGCGCGCGTGGTCTTGGTGTTCGCCGCGTCCGTCACGAAAGTGGTCGCGTTCGCGCCGCCGATCGAACCGTTCTCCGTCGCGCTGCCCGACGCCGTGAAATCCCCACGCCCGTCCGCGAAAAGTGTTTCGCCGGTCACGGTAGCCGCCCAACGTGCTGGGCACTGCAAGAAAGTGTTCGTGTAGCCCACCGCCGTCCGCATGGAGTAGCCGCCCCGTCGCAAAATTCCCGCGGCGTAAAGGTTCCTGCGGTGAACGCACCCATTCCCGATGGTCACCTCCATCATGGTCCAAAGGCCGACGCCAGCCTCGCGCATCCCAGCGGCGTTCATCCAGATGATGGGTTCTCCAGTCGAAGTCCAGGTTCAGCCATCCGCCAACGGGCAAGCCGGCGCCGAACCTGATAGGCGGCCGCCCGAAACGGCGCGCACGTACATACACGCCATTCGGGTTATAGATTGGAACATAAATCCGCTGCGGATTGGCTGGCAAAATATAGATGAATCCGTTTCGGCGAATCACGCGCAGTTGCCGCGTCCTGCGCAGCGCCCCCGCCGCAAGGGCATCAGCCCGAAGCCGTTGAATGGATATGGTCACCCCGCCGGGCTGATTCAGAAAGGCCGCGCCGACGGCACGGGTCCACTGTGGGTCTTGCGCCATCATGTTGAGCACGCCGGGATAGTGGCTCAGTGCAATCACCGCGCGCGGCCACGGCTGGGCATCAATCACCGCCGCCGGCGCCTGCGGATGATTTTGCAGCCACTGATCAGCGGCTACCACCATGTGCGGGTACGTCGCAGCGGGCAAAATCTGGGCTAAGAGCGGGTCCGGGTACAGCGCAACGGGCCCGATCAAGCGGTCCATCTGACGACGCGACAACAAGGCCAACCGCGGCGCGGCCTGTGCTGCCGCCGGTGCCCGCCCCGCGGACGAGGCGTACGCCGACGCCGGAGGCGGGGCGTATTGCTGCTGACGCGGCGGGCCGTAGACGCGTGCGGGCGGCGCATACGCTGAGGCATCAGCGCGTCGGTGACGGAATCCGCCCTGACCGAACGCCGGGCCGGCGCCCAGCGAGGCCAAACCTGCGGTAACAATCAAAGTGGCGGCAATTGCCATCGAGCGGGCGGTACGGCAACCTGCCGCCGAATCCATATTCACAAACATGAGGTTTCTCCTGAAAAAGCCGGCGGCATAACTTGCGCAAAGCGGGCGATTCGCCGCGCGGCTTCTGGCAAAAACGCAGAGTCGGGGCCAAGGTTACGGGGCGCGGCAACCCAACACAGCCCTAAGTCCAGCGTGGAAGCCTGGAAAAAACCGTCTCCCGCGCCCCATCGCACACGCTGGGCGCTTTCTGCTACAATACTGCTCCATTACCGCCGTTTGAAAGGAAGTTCCCCTGGCAGTCATTACCATCGACAACATCAGCAAGGCCTACACCGGCCGCACCATTTTTTCCAACATCAGCCTGGAACTTCAAACCGGCCAGCGCATCGGCCTGGTGGGCCCTAACGGCGCGGGAAAAACTACGCTGATGAAGCTGGTTTGCGGCCTTGAAGAGCCGGACCAAGGGCAGGTGAACATTGCGCGCGCTGCCCGCATGAGCTACCTCTCGCAGATGCCGCGGCTGGATCCCGACAGCACGCTGCACCATCAGGTCAATTTGGTATTTGAAGAAGTGCATAATCTTGAAATTGCCCTGCATGCCGCCGCGGATGATCTGGGCAAGCACGCCTCCGGCCCGTTGCATGATGAAGCGCTGGAACGTTACGACCGGCTGCAAACCGATTTTCAACATCGCGGCGGGTATGATGTGCAGCGGCGGGTGCATATGGTGCTGGAAGAACTGGGCTTTTCCGAAGCTGATCTTGACCTGCCGATCAAGGCCCTGTCCGGCGGGCAAAAGTCGCGGGCGCAACTGGCCCGGCTGCTCTTGGAAGCTCCTGATGTCATGCTGCTTGATGAACCCACCAACCACCTTGATCTGCAAATGATGCAGCATTTAGAAGAGTTTCTTACCGCTGATCCCGACGCAACGATTTTAATCGTCAGCCACGACCGCTATTTTCTTGACAGCGTCGTTGATGAGATTCTGGAACTTACCGGCGGCACGGTGGAACATTTTCCTGGCAACTATTCGCAGTACATCACGCTTAAAGAAGAACGCAATTTGGCGCGGGAGCGAAGTTTTCAGCAGCAGGCGGCCTACATTGCCAAGCAGGAAGAATACATTCGGCGCTTTAGCGCCGGGCAGCGCGCCAAGCAGGCTCGCGGGCGCCGCACGCGACTGGACCGCCTGAAGAACGAAAGCCTGGTTTCCGGGCCGCGCAAGGGCGGGAAATCCATGATTCTCAACCTCAAGGTGCCCAAGGCCAGCGGCCACGAGGTGCTGAAGGTGGCCGGGCTTTCCAAAGGATTTGCTGAGAAGAAACTGTTCAAAGCCATTGATCTGTATGTGCCGCGCGGCAAACGCATTGGCATCATCGGCCCCAATGGCGTGGGGAAAACCACGTTGTTGCGCGTGTTGGCCGGCGAACTTGAACCCGACGCCGGCACGGTTGAATGGGGCTACGGCGTGCAGGTGCAGTTCTACCGGCAGGAATACCAGGATTTGGATTTAAGCAAAACCATTCTGGAAGAACTGCATGCCGCCAAGCCGCTGGCGGCGCCCCAGGATATTCGGGATTTGGCCGCGCTGTTTCTCTTTTCCGGCGACGCTGTTTACGGGCGCATCGCCACGCTTTCCGGCGGAGAAAAAGCCCGGGTGGCGCTGGCAAAATTACTGTTAAACCCGTCAAATGTCATCATTATGGACGAGCCCACCAACCATTTGGACATTCCCACCTGTGAAGTGCTGGAAAACGCGCTGGACACTTATGACGGCACCCTGCTGTTGGTCTCGCACGACCGTTACTTCATGGACCAGGTGTGTGACATGCTGTTGGTGCTTTCTCGCGACGACAAAGGCGCGCCCAGTTGGCGGCTGTTTGAAGGCTCTTATACCCAATATCTGGCGCAGCAAAACGCGCCGCCGCCATCGGCTCCAACATCCAATAAGAAATCGCCGGCAGCGCCGGCCCGAGTTTCGGCCAATCAGAACGGCGGGAGCCGGGATAATAATAAATTATCTGGTAAAAGCGCCGGCAAAGCGCCGGCCGCCGCCAAGCCCGGGACGCGCCGCAAGGTGCCCTATCAATTTGCCCGTTGCACGCTGCCGGACCTCGAAAAAATGGTTCAACAGTTGGAGGCCCAACTGACCCAGGCGGAGCAGTCGCTGACCGCCGGCGACGTTGCCCGATATCCCGCCAAGTATGAGGCGGCCCAGAATTCTTGTGAAGATCTCAAGCAGCAACTCAAGCAGGCCATGGAAGCCTGGGAAATTCTCGCGGAGACCAGCGCGGCGCCGTAAGGGCATGTGCCATCATCGGGGGCGCAAGTTCTCCGGGCCCCGGCTGTCGGTGGGTCCCGCACCCGCCGCAGCAGTGATGCAATCCATCGCCAGCACGGTAATGTCATCAGATTGCGGGCTGGATCCGCGAAAGGCGTCCAAATCGCGCAACAAAGCCGCCACGCTTTGGGTGACATTCTCACCGGCGCTGCGGCGCAAGGCCGCCGCCAGGCGTTCGCTGCCAAACAATTCACCCGCGGGGTTCATGGTTTCCGTGACGCCATCGGAGTAAAGGAAAATGCGGTCGCCGCCGTGGAGCCGCACCGTGTGTTGCTCGTAAGATTCGCCAATGCCAATGGGCAGGCCCGATCCTTCCAGCACGTCGGTGGCGCGGTTGCGGTTCACGCGCACCGCGCCGGGATGCCCGGCCGACACATAACAAATTTCGCGCGTCATCACATTCAGAACCGCGTAAAACAGCGTAAGAAATTGTTGGCTGCCGGAATTCCACGGCAGCTTGCGGTTCAGTTTTCCGGCCACTTCCGCCGGCGGCGCGGGAGTCCACAGCCCGCGCTCCGGGGCGGCATGCACCAGAATTGAATCCGGATCGTCGTACACGGAAAGGATGCGCGTCGCGGCCACCGCCAGCAGCGCCGCCGCCACCCCGTGACCGCTGACATCCAGCACATACAGGGCGATATGGTCGGCATCAATT
>JAJZCU010000058.1 GCA_021828935.1 Planctomycetota bacterium
TTCCGATCTCAACTCAGCAAAAATTCCCCCGCGCAGGACGGCGACCTGGGCATACCCCGATGGCACAGACCAGCGACTTAGAAATCTGTCGCTTCATTGGGTGACCTACGAAAGCGTCCTCGCGGCAATGCCAGACAGTGAATACAAGGTGGTTCTTTGCCAATTTGTGAAGGACCGCGCGCGGCTTCTTCGGGCGCGGTAGCCCGCTAACGACGCGCGTCGTTAGGCCCGTCGTTAGGCGTCGTTAGACAATTTTAGTGCGCGTTGGCCGCGAAACCCGCCGTGTGGCGTCGCTTGGGCCATCACAAAAAGCCCTAAAAGCTTGGGATTTTCCATGAATAACCTGGAAAGTTGCTAGGAATTTCAGGGATGGTGTTTGCTGTCATTAGACCCAGATTCAAGCCGCGCACCGTCGTTAGGCGTCGTTAGGCGTCGTTAGAAAGAATCGGCGCAGGCCGACCCCGAAAATAAAATCCTGCGCGCGCCAGATTACGCCGCTCGCAGGCAGCAACCGAGCACCAAATTCATTTCGTTTCCGCATCCACGGAATTGTTGTACAATCATTTCGCCCCATCCGGCTGAGAGCACGACCCGGCACGTTCGCGGCGACGCCGGTGGGCCCGGCTCATGGATTGGCGCCCAGGCCGGTAAGATTCTGGCGGCGCTCCGTCGCACTGGCTACACCATTGGTGAGACATGATTGAACGGCTATATATCGATAATTTTCGTTGCCTTGTAAACTGCGAAGTGCCGCTTACCCGCGTAACGCTGCTGTTGGGCCCCAACGGCTCTGGCAAGTCGACCGTCTTTGATGCGGCCGATCGCCTGAAACGATTTGTTGGCGGGAGCGGCACGGTTTCCGAGCTTTTTTCCGCCTCGGAACTGGTCGCCTGGCAAAAACGCCCCGAACAGAAATTTGAAATCGATATCCGTTCGCCGCAGGGTGTTTATCGCTACGCCTTAAAGCTGGAACATTCCGAAGACCGTCGGCGATGCCGGGTGGCACAGGAAACTCTTGCACTGGATGGGAACAAACTTTTTGCCGGCGATAAGGGGGAAATGCAACTTTACAACGACGGCTTCCACCCCGGTCCGCGTTTCTCATTCGATTGGAACCGGTCGGGCCTATCAATGGTGAATCCACGGGGCGACAATCGGAAACTTATGGAATTTAAGCAACGGTTGCAGGCGGTACTTTTTGTGCGGCCGTGCCCGCCGATAATGTTGTCCGACGCGCCCGAGGAGGCGGAAGTCCTGGATTCCCGGGCCGCCAATTTCGCTTCGTGGTATCGCTTCATGGCGCGGCAGGACTTGGCGCGCCAGATGGATTTGTTCCGCGAGCTGGGCGCCGCCATTGATGGATTCGATTCACTTAAACTCGATGGCCCCGCCGACGCCACCGCGACACTGCGCGTCGTTTTCAAGTGTGACGGCGACCCGCCCGTAGCGCTAAAATTCGCGGAGCTTTCCGACGGCCAGCGCCAGCTTGTTGTGCTCCACGCCCTGCTGTACGGAGTCACTGGCGAATATCGCACCCTGTTTCTTGACGAGCCCGACAACTACGTTGCGCTCCGCGAAATACAGCCCTGGCTGACGGCCACCATAGACGCGGCCGGTAGGACAATTGAGCAGGCAATCGTTATTTCGCACCATCCCGAGGTCATTGACCAACTGGCCCCAGAGAAAGGCATATGGTTTTCGCGGGACTGCGGTGGCCCCACCCGCATCGAAGTGGGTCGCGCCCAAGACACAGCGCCATTACGCGCCTCAGAAGTCGAAGCGCGGGGATGGTAGGCCATGCCCCGGGGAATTCAATTAACCATTGTTTGCGAAGACATTCTGCATGAGGTCTTCGCGCGGGCCTTCCTGTACCGTCGCGGCTTCCGGCGCCACGATCTTCGATTTGAAAAAGCCCCGTCGGGGAAACAGGACGCAAAGCAATGCGTGCGAGAGCGCTTTCCGACCGAGCTGGCCGCGCTGCGGCGATACGGCGGCGCAGGCCGTGGGCTGCTATGCATCACTGACAGCGATAATCTCACGCCGGTTGAACGTGCCAACACCCTGCATGAGTGTTGCGCACGGCAGAACGTTGCGCCGCCGGCGGCGACCGAACTGGTTTTCATATTTACTCCAAAATGGGAGATCGAAAATTGGTTGGCGTGGCTGCGGGACGGCGCCTGCGATGAAACCAGTAACGCTTACGATAAATACCGGAATCGCGAGGCCGATATTTATCCACTTGTTGAACATCTCGCAGATATGTGCATGGCTAAGGCATTAAACCCGCAACCCGCGCCGCCGTCGCTGCTGGCGGCATGCAGCGTCTTCGCGGGGTTCCAGACCTGGGTGGAGGACTCTAATGGCGGCGCTTAAACCCTGGTACGACGTTGTTAAACCGCGCGAAGACTTGCGCGAAGGCAAGCCGCTGGACGCCTCCGAATTTGCCGTGCATTTGGACCAGGTGCGCGATGGCCGGGCGCACGATGATTATCAAAAGCCCGCCCGCTTCTTTTCCAAAACCGTGCTCACCACCAACCTGGTCTCACTGGCTGCGGAAGTGGCCCGGCGGCTTAACGGCATAAAGGCCCAGGCCAATGCGGTGTTCAACATGACCACCCAGTTCGGCGGCGGCAAAACCCACGCGCTTACATTGCTGTACCACCTGGCCAGCGGCGGCGAAAAGGCCAACCGCTGGATGGGCGTAAGCGACATATTAAAAAAGGCTGAGGTCCACAGTGTGCCGGTGGCCAAGGTCGCTGTGTTCGTGGGAACGGAATTTGACTCCATCACGGGCCGGGGCGGGAAAGATGGCGAGCCGCTGCGCCGCACGCCTTGGGGCGAAATTGCGTGGCAACTCGGCGGGGCCGAGGGCTTTAAAATAGTGGAAGAGCATGAAAGGCAAAAGATTGCGCCAAGCAGTGAAGTGATTCGCGCGTTTCTTCCCAAAGATCAGCCCACGCTGATTCTGCTGGATGAATTAATGAATTACGTCAGCCGCAGCCGGCAGGGGGGCCTGGCCGCACAATTGTACAACTTTTTGCAGAACCTCTCTGAAGAGGCCCGCGGACAGAGCAATGTGGTGCTGTGCGTTTCCATTCCGGCATCGGAATTGGAAATGAACGCCGAAGACCATGCCGATTACGACCGTTTCAAAAAGCTGCTGGATCGCCTGGGCAAACCGGTGATTATGTCCGCGGAGGCGGAGACCACGGAAATTATTCGCCGCCGATTGTTTGAAACAGAACCCGGCGGCTTTCTGAACCGCGACGCTGAAAAAACTATTGCCGAATATGCCCAGTGGACCGTTGATAAACGAAATCAGATACCAGCATGGTTTCCCGTGGACAATGCCCGCGAGCAATTCAAGGCGTGCTTTCCATTTCATCCCAGCGTGCTGTCGGTGTTTGAACGCAAGTGGCAGGAATTGCCGCGGTTTCAGCAGACCCGCGGCGTACTGAAATTGCTGGCCTTGTGGGTTTCCAAGGCGTATAGCGACGGCTACAAGGGCGCCCACCGCGACCCGCTGATTGGCCTGGGGACTGCCCCGCTGGATGACAGCATTTTCCGCACCGCTGTGTTTGAACAAATTGGCGAAAGCAAGCTGGAAGGCGCTGTGACCACGGATATTTGCGGCAAGCGCGATTCACACGCCACGCGGCTGGACCAGGAGGCCGCGCCGGATATTAAAAAAGCCCGGTTGCACCGCAAGGCCATGACCACCATTTTTTTTGAATCCAACGGCGGCCAGAGCAAGGGGGAAGCCACGGAACCGGAAATCCGCCTGGCGGTGGGCGAACCGGACATGGACATCGGGCACATTGACACCGTTTTGGAGACGCTCAACCAGGCGTGTTATTATTTAAACGCCACCGGACGGCGCTACCGTTTCAGTCTTTCCCCGAACTTAAATAAATTACTGGCCGACCGCCGGGCCAGCATCAGCGGCGAAAAAATTGATGAGCGGGTGCGTGCGGAAGTGAAAAAAGTCTTTGCCAAAGGCGAGGGCTTTGATATCAAACTATTTGTGGAAGAGAGCGGAAACGTGCCGGACCGGCCCGCGCTGACGTTGGCAGTGCTTCCGCCCGAGCGCACCATGGATGATGCGGACGCCACCAAAAAGCAGTTGGACGCCATGACCCGCGAATGCAGCCGTTCCGCCCGCACATACAAAACGGCCATTATTTGGAGCGTGGCAAATTCCACCGCCCGGCTGAAAGATGAGGCCCGCAAGCTGCTGGCTTGGGAAGATATTCAAAGCGAAGAAGATGTGCTGCGCTTAGACGATGGGCAGAAGGAAAAACTGGCCGACAATGTAAACATTGCGCAGAAATCAATCCGCGAAGCCGTGTGGCAGGCATACAACACCATCGTATTACTGGGCAAAGACAATACGCTGAAGGTGGCGGACCTGGGGCTGATTCACTCATCGTCAAATGAATCGCTGCCGGGGCTGATTCTGGCGGAATTAATTAAGACCGACGACGTGGTAAAAAGCGTAAGCCCGAACAGTTTGACGCGCAAGTGGCCGGGCTTTGTGGAATGGAGCACCCGCGCCGTGCGCGACGTGTTTTATGCGTCGCCGCAGTTTCCCCGCCTGTTGCACGCTGAGGCGGTCAAAGAAACAATTGCCCGCGGCGTAAGCGAGGGCCTGCTGGCGTATGTGGGCCGGCGCGGCCACGGGCGGTATGAGCCGTTTATTTTCAAGCAATCCATGGCTGCCCAGGACGTGGAAATAAGCGATGATGTTTACATTATTACGGCCGAAGAAGCGGTTAAGCACATTGAACCGCAGCGGCTCACGGCCATCGTCTTATTCCCGGACAGTGTTTCCATTCGGCCCGGCGATCGCGTCGAATTTCGCCCGGAAGGCCGTGATCAGCATGGCCGGGCCATGGCGCTTGCCGGAGCAGTTTGGACCGCTGCCGGCGGCACAATTTTACCCGTTGGTTCCAACGGCGCGTTTACGGCGGGTGATCAGGTGGGCATGTACGCGGTGGAAGTTACCGCGGGCGACGTTAAGGGCGGGGCCGCCGTAATGGTAACCACCGAGCCGGCGTCAGGCGCTCCGGGGCGCGCTGGAGCGTCGCAGGACGGTACGTCAACGGTCCAGGGCGGCGGCGCGCCAACCCAGGCTGGCGCCGTGGCTTCCGTGCAATGGACCGGACAAGTGCCGTCCGCCAAGTGGATGCAATTTTATACGAAGGTACTGGCCAAACATGTCAGAGACCAGAACCTGACCCTGGGCGCCACGTTTACCATTCGTCCTGAGCAAGGCCTCAGCAAACAAGAGGTGGACGAAATCCGCGCGGCGCTATCCGAATTGGATCTTGATAACAATGTGCGCACGGAGTAATTCAATAGTGGATTAACACGGGGGGCGTGGCGGACGGGCAAAGGTCGCTCGGCGGAGGCGGAGACGACGGTTATCGGCCAGAGGGCGCGCGGATTACACAGATTTATACGACGTCGGCGACGGGATTAACAACATTACATAGCCCTGCATGCCGGTGGTGGGGGCCAATGCGGCATAGCAACGGATTTATTCACGGCAAATACCAATAATGGCTGACCGGTAAAGCCGCCAGGCATAGCGAGCAGGATAACCGCGGATGACGCGGACGAGCGCGGATACGATTGGGGGGACGACGACGGCATTTTCCCGGAGGGCGCCCGGATTTACAGAGATTTCACGGCGACGGCGGGATGGGGCTGATTCATCGGCCGACGGGCTGCGAAGGGTTCTTTACAATATCCAATTTGCGCGCCGCCAGGAAAATCAGGGTGGCGGAGGTCACCTTTTTGTTGAAGATGTCTTCCAGCGCCCGGGCGTAATAAAACATCTGCCGGCGGTACATGCCAAGGCGGGCTTCAACGTGGTCGGCGCCGTCGGTTTTGTAATCCAGAACGTGCAGTTCATCGGGTTTTGCTATCAGCAAATCAACCACGCCGCGGACCAGCGGGTAATCGCGGCGGGCGCCGTCACGCAGGGCGCTGGCCGGGCCGGCGGCGGCGGCGGTTGACATGGCTGACATGTCTGCCAGCACTTCCTGCGGCGGCATGGACCACATAAACGGCAGTTCCCGCAGAAGCCGCGGGGCGGCAGGCTTGTTGGCGGCCGCGTCCTTCGCCAGAGAGCGCAGGCGCCCACCCAACTGGCTATCGAGCAACCATGCGATATCTTCCAGATTGATCATGTCGGCCTGCTCTTGTGCCAACAGTCCTTTGGCAATTAATTGTGTGACGTGTTCCGGCAGATTGTTGGAAGTGGCGGCGGCAAAATCAAGATGCTGCAACAACTGGTGTGTGGCGGTGCCGCGCAGGGTGGCGATGCCCTCGGCGCCGCGCATGTCGGCGCCTTCGCGCCATGTGGGCGGGGGCAGGTCATCCGCGGAAAAATGGTGCAGGTTTGCGGCGGGCATGGCGTCGGGCGATGGGTCTTCGGTGGCGGCGGCCTTGAGTTGAGAAACGCTAAACAACGCCGGCAACACGGTAAACGCATTGCACGAATATTGATAATTTATTCTGGTTTTGGCGTCGGCAACCGCCGCGGGCGTTTCGCCGGTGGGGGCATCGGCCGCGGGCAACGGTTCCATGGCCCGGATGCGTTCGGCAAGCTGGCCGGCGGGGGTGGCAATGTCCACGGCCGGCGCCTCCGCGGGGGGCGGCGTTTGGGCCATCACCACCATGTCGAGCCGGCCTTCGGGCATGGGCGCATCGGCGCTTTCCAGCCAGGCGCAGCGAACGCCATCGGCAGCGCAGGCCGGCAGCAGCCAGTCTAACATGCATTGGGCCTTAATAAGCAAATCTTCGGGGAGGGGGCCGGCGTGTTGGGCGAAGAGTCGTTGTGCATCGGTGGCGTCAGACCATTTGCATGTGCCTGAAAGCACCAGATGGTTGCGGGCTCTGGTCAGGGCCACGTAGAGCAGGCGTAATTCCTCGGCCCGCAGTGCGCGCTGGCCCCGCAGCGCAATGGCGCGGTGCAGGGCCGATGAATAGGCCATGTCGCGATTGACATCCTGCACCTGCAAACCCAGTTTCAGATCACGGTCCACCAGCACGGAACCGCGCAGGTTGGTTTCGTTGAATTGGCCGCCGAGACCGGCCACGAAGACCACGGGAAATTCCAAGCCCTTGCTTTTGTGAATGCTCATGAGCCGCACAACATTTTCTGATGAAGAAAGCAGCGGCGGGGGCGCTGTGCTGACATCTTCCTGATCTTCCATTTCCCGCAGGAACTCCAGGAAATGGTACAGCCCGTGCTGGCCGAATGCGGCGAATTCCAGCGTTTGCTGTTGAAGCTGGCGGCAGTTGATAATTTTTTGCGTGCCGCCGATGGCGCCAGCCAGGCGCGTTAAAATGCCGCTGTCCTGGTAAATTTCAGCCAGGCCCTCTGGCAGGCCCAGAGTGCGCACCGCATTGCGCCAGGCGTCCAGGCGGGTGAAGAGCGATTTTATTTTGCCAACAATAACTTCGCCGCAGGCGTCGGTGGCGGCGGTCGGCGCCGAGCCATCGGCTAGTTGCGCCACGGCCACATGAAACGGGACATCGTGTCGGCTGGGAAAGGCCAGACGAATGCGGGCCAATTCATCGTGCGTGAAGCCGCCAAAAATGTCAGAGAGCATTGTGCCGGCAATGGCCATGTCTTCCAACGGATTGTCCAGGGCCTTTAACAGCAGCACGACCTGGCGCACCTCCGGCGCGTCAAAAAAACCGGCGGATTGTTCAGTAACCAGCGGAACCTGCATTTCCGCGAACGTGCGCATGAAGACGGGGGCCTGTTTCTTAATACTGCGCAGCAGCACGGCAATGTCGGAAAATTTAAGCGCGCGCCATTGCCCCTTTTCGTCGCAGATGTGCGTATCGGTCTGCAATAATTGCGTGATGCGGCGGGCAATGAAGCGGGCCTCAAAAACAATTTTGTCTTCAGGTTCCGCGGCCTCGGCGGTGGCATCTTCGCCGCCCTCACCGCCGGCGTTTTCTTCCCCGTCGTCGCCGCTGGCTTTGGGGTCAAGCAGATGCAGTTCGGCCGGGGCGCCGCACAGCGTGGGGACCTTTGGCGGCGGGGCGGCCACCTGGCCATTCACCGGGCGCGTGCCGGCCTGGAGGGCGTGCGTGTCGTCATAGGAGACCTGGGCCACTTCGGGCGTGAGCACGCGGCTAAAGATTTGGTTCATGGTGGCGATAAGATCGGGCTGGCTGCGAAAATTGTGCGGCAGGCTGACCACGGCGGCGCCGCTGGTGCTTGCGTGAAGGCGCCTTTGCCGATCTAAGAACAGACGCGGTTCCGCCTGGCGGAAGCCATAGATACTTTGTTTAATATCCCCCACGGTGAATAAATTGCCTGAACCTTCAGGTTGCCGTACCGCCTGCAGCAGCGCCTCTTGCAGCGGGTTTAAGTCCTGTGATTCGTCCACCAACACATGGGTATAGGAAGCTTGCACTTGTTGGCGGGTCCTCGCATCTTTCACGAGCAGGTCCAGGGCAAGGCGCTCCAGATCATTAAAGTTGACCATGCCCTTTTCACGGCGGGCGGCGGCGCAGGCGTTGCGATATTCCTGCGTAATCTCCAGCAACAAATTGGCCGGTTCGGTCAATTTTAACATGTCGTGGCGCATTTCGGCGGCGGTGCTGGCAAACAATTCGCCGGGCTTGACGGCGTCGCCGATTTTGTCCTTCCACCAATCGCGGTGTTTGTCATAAAACTTCTTCTTAAGGAACTGCCATTCGTCCGGCGGCAGGCGGTCGAGATTCGTGGCGGTTTTTGGAAAGGGGTGATCGAACCGCGTGGCGCGCACGGAATCCCATCCATTAATGCCGTCTTGTATCAGCGTGGTGGCGGCATCTTCCAGCATGGCGGCTGATTTATTAAAAAATCCCAGATATTTGGCGGCGCCGCGGCCGTCGGCTTGCGCGGCGCCCCGCAAGGCTTCCTGTTGGCGCATGCGCAATTGGATGGCAATTTGTTCCGCAAACGCACCCATTTTC
>JAJZCU010000059.1 GCA_021828935.1 Planctomycetota bacterium
GTACAAAACAAGCTGTTTCGTGTGCCGAAACGGCATAAAAACCGCCATTTACAAGGGGTTTGCAAAAACTTAATAGGCGGAATGGCTAGGAACTACGGTCTATATGTTCCCCGTCGTATCCGCGTTTATCCGCGTCATCCGCGGTTCACGTCGTCGTGAATCTGTGTAATCCGCGGGCGGCCTCTGGGCGATCTGTGGATACCGACGCCGCCGCCGCGCACGGGCGGTCAAGAAGGAAAACCCGGTGAATTCGGCAGCCGGCAGCGCCCGCGCCGGCGACAAAAGGAATTGCAAGAAAGTGGCCCCGGATTTCCATCACGGGGCTGTGCTCACACGCACGCCGCGACCGTATATCTGTGTAATCTGTGGATGGTCGTCGCCCGCTGTGTCGCCGCGCCGCCGTGAAACGATGGAGCGTTCTCGCACCTTCATCTGCCGTCGTGGTTCCGCACAAATTCAACCGTCCCGCGGGACTTTTTCTATCATTCTTCCCGGTTTCCCGGCATTGCGTTGCGACTTCATGCCGGGTTATTTTCATGCGCCCTTGCGGGCTACGGTATCGGCCGGGGATCCAGCTTGTTATCATTTAAGGCAACCGGCCGTCGCGGCGCCCCGCCCCCGGTAATCCATTGGATATAACTCTGCGCTGCCATGCTTGGCGGTTCGCCGTTTGAAATCATTGCGTGCGGCGCCCCTCGTATCCGCGTTTATCGCGTCATCCGCGGTTCCCGTCTTCGCCGCCGAATCTGTGGGATTCCGCAGGGGCCGCGTGGGCGAGACAACAATGGTCAGTGGTCGGTGATCAGTGATCAAAAAGGGGGGCCTCCGCGCACCGTTATGTGGTATGAAATTTTCACGCCCTGATTAGCCGCCACGCGCCCGTCGCGGCCCAATGGGCCGGCGCGGGCGGCTAACAGTTCTGGTCACGGGCTTGAAATTTTCGACGCCGTGCGCGTGCGTATGCACATTACATTCGGGTTCCGGTCGCCGGTGCGCGCCGGCCGCGGAGCCCAAATTCGTGCCGCAGGACGGCCGCCGTCGGCCATTACGTCCGTTTTCGACCCTCAAAAACTTCTGCCACGCCGCGCCGCGACAAATACCAAGACTCTTGGATGCGCTTTTATTTTATCCCACCGCCGCCGCGCCTTGGCCACCGAGATTCCAGCGGCGGACCAAAAATTCAACCGCCCATCCGGGGCGGGCGAGAATGTTGTTAACAGGCCGTGGCATCGTGCATCGGGGCAAGCCGAAACGCGGCGGCGGGCTGACCGAACGACGCGCTGGGCCCGGCTGGCACGCGAGGCAGAGTCCCATAAGGCCAAGCCCGCGCCGCAAGCGTAGGCTCACACCGTTGGGCATGGCATCAATGGCTGGCTCTGCGGTACAATTCGCCCATGGAAACGGTTCAGGTACAACTGCCCTCACATACAATTGCCCCCTATTCCGTCCGCGTCGGTGCGGGCCAATTGGGGGAGATTGGCCCCACACTGCGCACCGACCTTGACGCACGCACCTGCGTTATCATCACCGATTCCAACGTGGCGCCATTGTATTTGGCCAGGACGGCGGCATCGCTGGAAGGCGTCGATATACGCGTGTTAGCCGCCCAATTTGCGGCCGGCGAAGCGGCCAAAAACCTACGTACCGTTGGCGAATTGTATGACAATCTTTTGCCGCGGCGGTTGGACCGCAACGCGGTGATCATTGCGCTGGGCGGCGGCGTGGCGGGAGATCTGGCCGGTTTTATCGCCGCAACGCTGCTTCGCGGGCTGCCCTTTGTTCAGGCGCCCACCACCTTGCTGGCGGCCGTCGACGCCAGCGTGGGCGGCAAAGTGGGCATTGACCATGCCGCCGGGAAAAATCTCATTGGCGCCTTCCACCAACCGCGGCTGGTCATCACAGATCTGGCCACGTTCAAAACGCTGCCCCGCCGGGAAATTGCCTGCGGGCTGGCCGAATGCGTAAAACATGCGTTCATCCGTGATGGCGCGTTGCTAAGCTTCATCGAAACGCGCCTGGATTCGCTGATTTCTTGTGACCCGGTCACCATGGAAAAGCTGGTGGCATGGAACGTGCAGATTAAGGCGGAAATTGTGGAAATGGACCCTTATGAAAAAAATCAGCGGGCGTGGCTGAACTTTGGCCATACCTTTGGCCACGCCTTGGAAACCGTGGGCCAGTACCACGCGCTGCAACATGGGGAAGCCGTCGCCCTGGGCATGGTGGCCGCGGCGCGGCTTTCCGAAAAACGCCTTGGCCTGAATTCAGCCATCACCGCCCGGCTGATCGCGCTGCTTGACCGCATCGGTCTGCCGACAAGGTTGCCGGGACTCGACGCCGGCGCGATTTTCAATGCCATGAAAACGGACAAAAAAAACCGCGATGGCGCATTGCGACTGGTGCTGCTGGCGGATATTGCGCGGCCGGAAATTATCAGCGACGTACCGGCGGAACAGGTTTTCCAGGCCATTGAAAGCTTGAACGTTACAGAAACGGCCACGGGCCATTAAGCCGAAAATTCATTTTATTAACAGGGAGAGAAAACATGCCCATTCAAACGTCCCAGGATTTGTTTGAAAAGGCGCCCGGCGCCGCGCCCGCGACGCCGCCCGCCGGCCCCGCATCCGACGATGAACTGCTGGCCCGGCTGCAACTGGCCACCGCGCGCGGCGCCGGCCCGATATTGCTGCAACGCGCCGTCCTGGCGCTGGGCAGCGCCTTGGCCGTGACGGGCAGTTCAGTAAGTCGCCTGGCGCAGGTGGAGGGTTTCGGTCAGAACCGCGCGGAAGCACTGCTAAAAAATGTCGATCCTGCCGCCGCGACGCGCGAGCTTGCCCGCGCCCGTCACCAGCATATTCGCATCCTTTGCGCCGCCGATCACGATTGGCCACCGGGCCTGCGGACGATTCTTGATCCCCCCATCGTTTTATATATGCGCGGCGAATTACAACCCATTGACCGTCTGGCCGTGGGCATCGTGGGGTCCCGTCAATGCACCATGTACGGCCGCGAACAATCGCAGCGCTTCGCGGGATTGCTGGCCACTGCGCGGCTTACGGTGATCAGCGGCGGCGCCCGGGGCATTGATACCGCCGCCCACGAAGGCGCCCTGCGGGCCGCCGGTCGTACCGTGGTGGTGCAGGGCTGCGGGCTGGAACATTGCTACCCAACTGAAAATGCCGATTTATACGCAAAGATTGCCGACGGTCGTGGCGCCGTGTTAAGTGAGCTGCCGCTGAACGCAGCTCCGCTGCCCACCAACTTCCCCCCGCGCAACCGCATCATCGCCGGCCTGAGTCTGGGCGTGCTGGTGGTGGAGGCCAGTCCGCGCAGCGGTTCCCTTATCACGGCACGTCTGGCGGGAGAAGATTATGGCCGGGAAGTATTTGCCCTGCCCGGCCGCGTAGATTCCACCGCCAGCGCCGGCACGCATGATTTAATTAAGAAAGGCGCGGCGGCCCTGGTCGACCGGCTGGAGGATATTCTTGATGGCCTGGCCGGGCCGTTATCATCCGTCCAAATTGAATTGCGCGAAAACCATGCGCGGCTCGCCGCTGACGCAATTCTGACCTGCGGCCAAACCACTGCCACCACTGCGTCGATGAGTCGCGAAGCCCAACCCGCGCGGAACGCCGCCGCGCAGCCGGAAGACGTTGCCGTTGCAGCTGCCGCCCTGGCGCCCGCGGCCGCGCGCCAGGGCGCCCCCGTTCCCCGCCGGCCAAGCAAAGCTTCCGCCCCGCCCGGCGCGCCCTCGCGGTTCACCCCGGCTCAACAAAAAATACTCGACGCCATGACGGGCCGCGAAAGCACCGTCGACGATCTTTGCCAAACAACCGCATTTTCACCGGCGGTTGTTCTTACGGAATTAACGTTTCTCCAGCTCACCGGCGCCGTACAGCGCATCGGCGGCCAGCGCTTCCACCGCCGGCGCTAGGGACACGGCCCGGCCGGCTGCGGCGGTCGCTCCATATTTCCGCCAGCCAGACGGCACATCGGCGCACCGGCCGTCCCGCAACGCCGTAAAATTGTGCCGCCGCCACGCGCCCGTCGCGGCCCGATGGGCCGGCGCGGGCGGCTAACAGACCTGGTCACTGGTTTGAAATTTTGGAATGCCGTGCGCGATCGTATGCATGTTACATTTTGCCGCCGGCGTCGTCGCAATGGGTTGCGGCGCCCGCCAAATGCGCGCCGCGCGGCTGGTCGCCATCCGCAGACGTGTTCATTGTCATGCCGCGTCACGGCGCCGGCGCCAGCCGCGGGCGCCACGCGCTGCCGCCCGGCTGGTCCTTGACTTCCGCGCCTAACGCCGCCAACTGCCGACGCAGGGCATCACTTTGTGCGAAATCCTTGGCCGCCCGCGCCTGCCCGCGTAATGTCATCAATGTTTCAATTTCCACGGCCCGGTCTTCCTCCACGGGCAACAGCGGTTCAAATATCACCGCCAACACCAAATCGATCTTCTTTAATGCCGCCAAGGCGCTGCGGGCCTGCGGGAATGGCAGCTTTTTCTGTTTGTTAATCATCGCCGCCCAGGTGAACACAGCCGCCAGCGCCGCGGACGTATTTAAGTCATCGTCCATGGCCATGGTAAACTCGTTGAGCATCGCCTGCTCCTGCGGTTCGGGGTCGCGTTGGTCGTCCCGCTCGCCGGCGGCTTCATCCACCGCGGCCACGCTTAACGCCAGGCGTTCGCCCAAGTCGCGCAGCGTTCCCAGCGCGGCGGCGGCGTCCTGCAATCCATGCAGCGTAAAGTTCATGGATTCGCGGTAGCGCGTGGAAACCAGCGCCCATCGCACCACCAGCGGGTCGTAGCCTTTGGCAATTAAATCGCGGATGGTAAAAAAGTTGCCGCGGGATTTGGACATTTTTTCGCCGTTCACCATGAGGTGGCGCGTGTGCATCCAAAACTGGGCGAAGGTTTTCCCCGTGGCGGCTTCCGATTGCGCGATTTCGCATTCATGGTGCGGAAAAATGTTATCTTCGCCACCGGTATGTATATCAATGCTTGGGCCAAGTATTTCCGCCGCCATGGCGCTGCACTCAATGTGCCAGCCCGGGTATCCTTCGCCCCACGGCGAGTTCCAGCGCATCAGGTGGCGCCCGTCGGGCTTCCACAAAAAAAAGTCCGCCGGGTTGCGCTTGGCCGCCTGCTGATTGAGCGCCCCCCCCCCCCCCGTGCGACAATTGCTCCAAAGAATTGCCTGAAAGGCGTCCATATTCGGAAAAACTGGACACGTCAAAATAAACCACGCCGTCGGCGCCCACATAGGCGTGCTTTTTTTCCAGCAGCGTCTGAATCATGGCAATAAATTCCGGAATGTGCCGCGTGGGCCGCGGCATGATCCGCTCCCGCGCTGCATCGTCCACCTGCGCGTCCGCGTCGCTGACCACCTTGAGTCTTAACAGCCGGGCGTCATCTTTGAATGCTTCAATAAAGTATTGCGCCACCTGCCGCGGGTCGTTGGGATTTTCAACCGGGGCCTTGCCGGCCTTCTTGCTTTCCCGCATGCGGGCCACCGCCACTTCCAGCTTGTCCTGCCCGGCGGCGTCGGCCAGGGCGTCGTCGGTCATGTGGCCCACGTCGGTCATGTTCATGACATGCCGCACGGTGGCCCCCCGAAATTCCAGATACCGCCGTAAAATATCAGCAAATAAGAACGCCCTGAAGTTGCCGATGTGTGCGTAGTCGTACACCGTCGGCCCGCAGGTGTACAGCAGCACCGTGGCGCCGGCCAGCGGATTTGCCGCGTCGGGCCCCGAGGCCAGCGGCGTGAAACGTTCCAGGTCGTGGCGCAGGGTATTATAAAATTCTGTGGGCATGAACAGTTTTTCCCGTTTTTCGCATAAATGTTTTAGACAACAGTACCGCCGGAATTGTAGCAGGGTTCAGGCGCCAATCTCGGCGCCTGCGCCGGCGCGGTGGCAGCCGCCGGCCACAAAACATGCAGTCCGCCATTTATTCCGTTTCGTTGTCGGCAAGCTCGTCGGGCGTTCCGACCAGTTTCGCCACCTCCGCCGCCACGCGCGCCGCCGCCGAGCGCCCATCGGGACCCGGGCCCAGGGCGCTGACCACTTCGCGCAGTTGCGCCCCCATGTCTTCACGCAGCTGTGGCTGGCTTAATAACGCCACGGCATCGCGGGCCAGCGGCGCCGGTGAACCGTAAAATGGGATATATTCCGGCGCCACCCTCCGCCCGGCCAATATATTCACCAGCGCCCGGTAACGCGTTTTCACCAGAAACTGCCCGACGGGCAGCCATTTCCATGGCGCCAGGTAATACATCACAATCATCGCCTTGCCGTGCTTGGCCACCTGCAGTGTGGCCGTGCCGCTGACCACCAGCACCACGTCCGCCCACTGTATGACTGCGTCGGTCATGCCCACGCGAATATCCACCGGCAGGTTAAAGTGCCGCAAATGCCTGCGAATCTGCCAGGCCCGCGCCTCGCTGGCGGCCGCTATTACAAAACTGCATTTGCCCAGACGACCATTGGCTTCGGTGATCACGCGCAGCATGACCGGCAGGTTGCCGTCGATTTCCGCGGAACGGCTGCCGGGCAACAAAGCCATCTTTGCGCCGCTGGTGGGCAGCGGCGGTTCTATGGGCGCGAGGGGCGCCGCCGGGGCGTCGCCGCCTAGGTCATCGGCCGGCACATCAAACATCGGATGCCCCACGTAGACTGCATGCACGCTGAATCGCCTAAAATATTCCTCTTCAAACGGCAGCACGCAGCAGACGGTGTCGCACGCGTCCGCCAATTTTTTCATCCGCCACGCCCCCCAGGCCCACAATTGCGGCGCCACATAATAACAAACCGGCAGTCCCGCTTGCTTGGCCATTTTGGCAAGTTTCAGGTGAATGGCCGGCGAGTCGATGGGCATGACCACCGCCGGCCGATTCGCGGAAAATTCCGCTTTTATTTTGCCCAGCAACCGATACCAGTAAAAGGCCTGCGACGCCGCGCCCAGCAACATGGCCGAATGAACGGTGGGATTGGCCAGCAATCGGCAACCGGCCCGGGCCATGGCTTCGCCGCCGACTCCAACGAACTGGGCATCGGGAAAACGGCTCCGCAACGCGGGAATTACGGCCGCCCCCAGGGCGTCGCCACTGTGCTCCGCGGCCGAAAGAAAAAACACCGGTGCTGCGATGATTCGCTCCTATTGCTGTATGCGAAAATGGCCGCCCGACCACCGTTCGTAGCGCGTAGCGTAAAGGCGGACTGGCCTATCGGGCAAGTCTGGCCGGGGCATCGTGAGTCCCGGGACGCCAGGCTGCTGCGTAAAGGCAGCAAATTATGTGGCGCCCAGCCATGATCCCCGTTGATTTTTTTCGGGCGAAATCGCCTATCCCCGCGCCGCCCGGCCAATCGCTTATAATGCCCGCAAAGGATTTTGCGCCCATGTTCAACGGCCAACTGCAAATCGGTGATCGCGTCTATGCGCCGTGGCGGCGAGAACGCCTGTTTAGCGCCCGCATCACATACCTGACCAACGGCACGGCAACCATCGCGTATGATGACGGTGAAACTGACCGGATGCCCGCCCGCCGACTGCAGCGTTCCAACAAGGTGTTCATCATTGAATCAGTCTCGCGCCGTCCGATGGAAAGCACCTGGTCTGAAGGCCGCATCTTAAGCGACTTTCTGCGCATGATTGGTGGACGACCGATGTACACATTTATACGAACCAAGGTGGAACTGGGGCATTTTTTTAAACAGGCGCGCCTGTCCGCCAGCCCCTACATACACCTTTCCATGCATGGCCTGCGCGAAAAACTGGTGCTGCAATTGGAAGAGGTGGACATTGCCGAAGTGATCGCCGCCGCCGGAGATCTTTCCGGCAAAGTCGTATTTTCATCAAGTTGCCTGACCGGCCACGCCGCCTTCGGTCGGGCCTTCGTGCAGGGCACCGGCGCCATGGCGTTCATCAGCCCGCGGCGCGAAATCCGCTGGGCCGACGGGGCGCTGGTGAGTCAATTGTTTTACAAAAAGCTTTTGTGCGACGGCGTAAGCCCCAGCGTGGCCTACCGCTTTGTGAGAAAAACCTACCGCGGCCACGCGGATTTGCGGTATTTTGGGTGAGGCATTTGTGGTCCCTCGCCCGCGGCAACTGAACACCCGCGCTCTTGAGCCTTTTAGGAATGTCGCGCCAGACATTGATAATTTTCGTTCGTCGGATCTATGGCGCAGGCTTTGTCAAAAAACAACAACGCGATGTCTTTTTCGCCCATTGCGCTCCACGCACGGCCACATAAATAAAATAAACGCGATGGCTCTACCTGGCGCCTGATTGTTCTGCAAAGGGCGAGGAATGCCGGCCAATCCTGCGCCTCCATCGCATCGCGTGCCGCTTGCAAGGCGTTGGCCGCTTCCGTGCTTCCGTCATGGACCACCTCCCAATCGCTGGAAAGCAAATAAATATCCTCCGAAAGCCAACGGCTTAGTTGCTGCTCGCCATCTGGAAGCCTCGCCCAAAGACCATCCATCTGGTCACGTATGGCATCAGCATCCGCGGACTCACCGCCCCCGCCGCGATTTGCGCGTGCAGTTCCACCAACAGACGCGCGTACGAATGAAATACGCCCGTAACCATGTTCACGCCTCGTCAATGACCCAAAAATCCCGAGTGTCCGCCAGTGCCGTTGAAATTCAGACAGGCTGATAATCGTCTCGGGCTGCACAGTACCATGACTGGGACCGTCGACCGACAAAATCAGCCGATTGGCAAACGGACCCGAAACAAATTCGCCTTGGCCGATTGCCCAGCAAGCATCGTTGTTGCTGCCGGTTGCCTCAGAACCTCCGCGTGACGTGAGGCGCCGCGGAATGCGGTGTGCAGGCAGCAAACGCCAACTTGGCGAAAAGATCG
>JAJZCU010000060.1 GCA_021828935.1 Planctomycetota bacterium
GCCGGCCTTCCATGGCGATGCGGATTCTGGGGCGGCATAACATCAGCGTGTCCGCCATTGTGCAGCATGAATCGCTGGCGGGCCGGCATGTGCCGGTGGTGATCTTAACCCACGAAGCGCGGGACCACGCCGCGGCCGCCGCCGTGCGCCAGATCGATCAGTTAAAATCAATTACCGGCCACACGGTGCGCATACGCGTGGTTGAATCATGATAAGGTATGTTGATAGGCAAAAGGTGCTGCTTCCATGAAATACGCCATCGTGATTCCTGACGGCGCCGCCGACGCCCCAATGGATGAGCTTTCCGGCAAAACGCCGCTTGAAGTTGCTAAAAAACCGCACATGGACCGCATCGCCATGGAAGGCCGGCTGGGCACGGTGCGCACCACGCCCGACGGCTACACGGCCGGCAGCGACGTGTGTACGCTGTGTCTGCTGGGGTATGAACCGGCCCATTATCATCCCGGTCGTGCGCCATTGGAAGCCGCGGCCATGGGGCTGAAGCTGGCGCCGGACGAATGGGTGTTTCGCTGCAACCTGGTCACCGTTGTCGATGGCGTCATGCTGGATCATTCCGCGGGCCACATTTCCGACCGCGAGGCCCACGCCCTGCTGGATGCGGTCAGGAATGCTCTGCCCGCGGGCCTTGCCCAGGACGCCACATTCCACCCCGGCGTTAGCTATCGCCATTTGATGACCTATCGCGGGCTTGATTTTACGGGCCTGACCACCACCCCGCCGCATGACATTCCCGAACAACCTATTGCCGCTTATTTGCCCAAAGGCCCCCATGCCGATGCGCTCAATGCGTTGATGCGCCAAAGCGCGCTGTTGCTGGCCGGCCACGATATTAACATTGTGCGCGGCCAACTGGGCGAAAATCAGGCCACACAACTGTGGCTTTGGGGGCAGGGCAAGGCGGCGGAAATTCCAGATTTTTACGCCCGCTATGGCCGCCATGGGGCCATGATCACGGCCGTGGATTTATTGCGCGGCATCGCGGCGTTGCTGGGGTGGGACAACCTCACATCGCCGGGAATCACCAGTTATCATGATACGGATTACGCCGCCCAGGGCGTCGCCGCTTGCGAAGCGCTTGATAAATATGATATCGTCTGTTGCCACGTTGAAGCGCCCGATGAAGCCAGCCACCAGGGCGACGTGGCCACCAAAATTGCCAGCATTGAGGCAATAGACCGGCATGTGGTCGGGCCGGTTCTGCAAAAGCTGTCGACTTTTAATGAATGGCGAATCCTGGTATTGCCCGATCACGCCACGCAATGCGGCACGCGCAAGCACGACGCCACGCCTGTGCCGTTTGCCATCGCCGGCAATGATGTTCACAATGCCCTGGCCCGCCCCTACACGGAGAAGGCGGCGCACGGCAGTGATCTGCACATACCATTTGGTTCTGAACTCATGGATTATTTCTTAAACAGCCAATTGCGCGTGGTGGAACGCGGACGTCACAAGCCCATGCAGGCCCCCGGCCCGTCCGGTAAATCGACGCCGCCAAGATCGCCGCCGCATTGACAAGCGCTATGCGCAACGATAAGTAAAACTTGGCACATGTAACCATTCAGGAAAACAGATCATGCCCAAAGTAAAAAAGGCCGTCATCACCGCCGCCGGGCGCGGCACCCGGCAATATCCCGCCACTTCCGTGGTGCAAAAAGAAATGCTGCCGTTGGTCGATCGCGACGGCTTGACCAAGCCGGTCATCCAGATCATCGCGGAAGAGGCCTTTGACGCCGGCATTGAAGAAATTTGCATCGTGGTTTCGCCCGGCGATGAGCACCAGTTCCGGCAGTATTTCAAGGCCATGGAAACCGACATGCTGCCGGCATTTGCTGACAAGGAATGGGCGCTCAAGGAATCCGCCAAGCTGGCGCGGATGGAAACCGCCCTGCATTTTGCCGTGCAGGACAAGCCCGAAGGCTATGGCCACGCCGTGTATCAAGCCCGGGAATTTGTCGGCGATGAGCCTTTCCTTTTGTTGTTAGGCGACCACATTTACATCAGCCAGGACCAAAAACGCTGCGCCGCGCAACTCATTGACGCGTATTATCTCAGCGGCGCCGAGGCCCTGTCCGCCGTGAAGCCCACGCCGGCGAACCTGCTGCATCTGTTTGGCGCCATGAAGGGCCGACCGCTGGACGCCACCGGGCGGCTGTTCGCCGTGGACGCTATTAAAGAAAAGCCCAGCGTCGCCTACGCCCAGGAACACCTGGCCACAACGGGCATTCCCATCGGCACGTACCTTTGCCACTTCGGCATGCACGTGTTCTCCCCTTTATTGTTTGAAATTCTGGGGCAGCACATCCGGGATAATGTGCGCGACAAGGGCGAAATTCAACTCACCAGCGCCCAGGAAGCCATGCGCCAGCAGCTGAAGCGCTATTACTGCCTGGACGTACAAGGCGAACGCTACGACACGGGCATCCCCTTTGGCCTCATGGAAACACAAATCGCCCTGGCCCTGGCCAGCATTCACCGCCAGGAAATCGTGGAGAGCCTGGCCCGGCTGCTTACGCAGCAATTGTTGACAGTAAAGAAGCAGTGAACTTCGCGCTATATAGCCGCCGGCTTGCCGGTGGTTGCGGCACCGAATGCGGTTGTGGTCGGGGGAACGGTTCGCGCGCGGCGGGACCGGTTCAGGAATTGCGGATCGATTGCGGGCGCAGGCCGAACCCGGGCAAGGCCAAGGCCAGGGCAATAGTTATCATTCCGCGCGCCGCGCACCATGCCGTCTCCGCATTCGCCAAGGTAAAGTCCGAAAATAGTGGCCGCATGTTCGCCCGTTCCGCCGCGGTGTCCGACACCGCCAAAGCCGGCCATATAGACCATTGCAAACCGCTTGACATTTAAGATGAAAATCCTCTAAACTAAGCCCTGTTTTGTGGCTCGGTCCGCGCATGTCAAAAATGGACCGAACACATTTTTCGTGGGAGTAGCCATGACTACCGCCGCGTCTCCGCCGGTGAAGCTGTGCGTGAACTGTGGCAAAGATATCACGCACGAGCTGCGGCTGAAGGCAAAGTCCGGCCAGTATTGGTGCATGCCCTGCGGCCAGCAAGCCCGTGAGAAAGCGGCCGCCGCTGCGCCCCCCGCCGGCGCACTGGCGCCCATCCCGCTGGTTCCATCTGCGGCAAATACTGCTGCCGTGCAAGGGCCGACGAATTCCATCCTGGCCCGAAGGCTGGACCTGCTTTCACCCGTGACCTGTGCCCATTGTTGGAAGGCTTTTCCGCCTGAACAAACGCTGTGGGTGGCGCGCCACCCGGAGCTCATCGGCGACACCGTGCTGGGCCCGGAACAACCACAGCGGTTTCTGCCCAGCCGCTTCACGTCCCAAGGCCAGGCCCGCGATGCCCACGGCATGGTGTGCCAACACTTGGCCTGCCCGCATTGCCATCTAATCCTGCCACGGGAACTGCTGCAAATTTCGCCATTTTTTCTTTCCATCGTCGGCGGCCCGGCCACCGGAAAATCGTATCTGCTGGCGGCGATGACGTGGCAGCTTCGGCAAATTTTGCCCAGCCAGTTCGGGGTGGCATTTAGTGATATCAACACTGATTTCAACCGCATATTAAATGATTCCGAGGCCACGCTGTTTTTGCCGGATGATCCAAACACGCCCGCGGCGATTCGAAAGACCGAGTTGCAAGGCGAGGGTTATCATCAAGTGGCAATGGGTGGCCAGGTGGCGTACCTGCCGCAGCCGTTTTTATTCAGCATGCGTCCGCAAACGCGCCATCCGCTGGCGCAGCAGGGCCACGCGCAACGCCGCGTGCTGTGCCTGTACGACAATGCCGGCGAACATTTTCAGCCGGGCATGGATACCGCCGGCCTGCCGGGCACGGAGCACCTGGCGCAATCGCGTGCGTTGCTGTTCTTGTTTGACCCCACGCAGGACCCGCGCTTTCGCGAGCGTTGCCGCGGCATCAGCAATGACCCGCAGCTCACGCGCAGCCGCACGCAGCGCCAAGAAACTCTGCTTTTGGAAGCCGGCCAACGCATCCGCCGCATGACCAATCGCACCGACCACCAAAAGATCGACCGGCCGCTGCTGGTGCTGGTTTCCAAGAGCGATGTTTGGGCGCCGCTGCTGAAACTGGACGTTTCCACTGAACCATTTATTGCCAATGCCTATGGCGAGCTTTCCGCCCTGGAGGTGGATCGGGTGGAAAGAACCAGCGACGCGGTGAAACAATTGTTGAGTTCGTGGATACCGGAACTGGTGGCCGCCGCCGAAGATTTTTCAGAGCATGTTCTTTACATACCAGTAAGTGCGTTGGGTTGTGCCCCCCAAATCATGCCTGAAAGCGGCGCCCTGGCCGTGCGCCCGGCGGACATCAAGCCACGCTGGGTCACCGTGCCGCTGCTGTACATGTTTGCCAAATGGACGCAGTCGGGCCTGGTGCGCTGGGGCCGCGTGGTCCCCGGCGAACAAAGCACGCCGGCGGCGCCGCCGCGAAATAATTGATAATGCCAATGCCGATGTCGGCACATCTGTTTCATGCGGGATGAAAAAAGAAGGACGCCATGGCCCTGGAGCTTATCTACACTTCGGCGCCGCGCGGGTTGCGGCCCGGCAGCAAAGGCTTTTGCACCGTGGCCATGTCCACCGGCATGGCCGCCGATCTGGTCACGCGACTGGAAAGCCTCAGCGGTTACCGCACGGTATTTCCGCCGGAAAGTGCCGACGCGGCGCGCAACCCGGTGTCGTGGGCGCATTGGCAGGTGACCGCCACGTCGCGGGTGTGGCATGTGCTTTCGCGCGTGGGGTTTGCCGGTTTTGATTATTCGCAGCGTAGTAATAAATTGGCCCATCACATTGTGTTGGAACGTTCTGAGCTGCCCGCCGCCGGCCCGGCCTGGCTGATGACGCAGCCCGGCGTGTTTGAATCCGTATGGACCAGCGAACCACGCCTGCTTACTGTGCCTCGGGAGCTGCCCGCCGCCCAGCGGCCGCCGGGCCTGTGTAAACTTTGGCGCGACATGACCGGCGACGCCGGCTGGGGCGCCGTGCCGGCCAATAATTTTCTTAATAATTCGCGTCTGCCCGTGGTGGTGGTGTATCAGCCGGGCCAGCCGGTGCTGGAGCTTTTGGAAGAATCGCTGGCGCTCTTGCCGCCGGACCAGCGGTGGCAGGTGACGTTTAATACGTATTTCACCGAACTGCCAATCGGGCTGACCTGCGCCTGGCGCTGCGTAATTGCCGGCAGCGATGCGGCAAAAGCTGCGATGACATCGCGCAACGCCGCGGTAATTGATTTAACCGGCGCGCTTGCCGACGCGCCGGAAGGAGTGTTAACCGAAACGGCGCGCACCGGCCGGCAAGTGGCGATCCCCGCGGCGAATGCGGGCGAAATACGCTTGCGTACGCCGGAACGGGCTGCGACGGCAACCGCTGTATCTGGGGGCGGCTTTGGCGGCGACGGTGAAATTCCGCTGGAGTTAGATGCGCCGGACGGCCCGGAGGAAGTTTCAGGATTTTTATTCGACAACGGGCGCACGGGCCGCGAGGGCCGGGCTCGCCGCGGCGGCGTGCCGGTGTGGGCGGTGGTGGTCATCTCGCTGTTTTCACTGGCGGTCGGCACTGCGGGCGGTTTTTTCCTTTCGCGCACGACCGGCGGGCGGGCTCCGGGCACGGAAACTGGTACGGGAGGGCCGGAGGCTAAAGCTGGCGGCACCGCCAAGGCGGGCGCTGGGATCGGTGGCAGAAAAGCCGCCGCGCCGCCGGCCAATAATCGCAAACGACCTGCGAGCAATACGTCGCATCCGCCGGTGGCGAGACACATCCGGGAGAACGGTCCGGGAAATTCTGCCAATAACCCCGCGCGTAGCGCGCGACATGTAGGCCCCGCGGTACCGGCTGCGGTGAAGCAGGGTAAGCGGACGCCGGAAAAGGAGACAGCGGCTGCGCACTCGCGCAAGACGAATGCGCATGCCGAAGCCACAAGGCCGGCCGTCGTCAAGCGCCCCGTGAGAACCGGCCCGGTCTCGTCCGGTAAAAAGCCCGCCGCAGTGGCCCCCCCGGAAGATCAGCGCGAGCAGCGGCACTCGGGGCACAAGACGCTGAAAATGCCTGGACCGCGTCACCTGTTGACCGTTGGATTCATCAAGCGGCGACCAGCAACCCAAGGGTGGGTGGTCGCGGGGGCCGGCGCGCTCGACCTCAGATTTAGAAAGCCCACGGGATGGAACGCTCCTTTCACGGCGCGCAGAACGGGTGAGACGATTACCTTCACTGCGAACAAAACAGGGGCGCTCGGCAGGAAATCCCCGCCATTCGCGAAGCTTTCGCTCAAGGCTCAAAATGCGACCTGGCGTTGGCTAACAAAGCCTCCCGCGCATTCCCAGAAGTACCTTGGCTACTGCATGATCCAATTGGCGGCCGCCGGCAAGCGCGTGCCTGCCATCGCCCTTGCATTCAGACCAGCACCGGCTAACACGAGAGCGCGGCGGTTTCGTCTGCCGCCCCTGCCGACAGGGCTGACTTACCTTGTCTTTCCGAAGGTAGTAGTTATGGTGGGCCCTCACGGCAGCCCAGAACGTGTCGGCCATGCCGACCGTCGTTTAATCTGGAAGGCTTCGATTATGGGGAAAGAAGTCCCCCTGTTTCACTTGAACGTCAAGCTGTCCTACCAGCGGCGTTTCGCGTCCGTAAAGTTGCGGTCAAATCGGTCCAGGCAGTGGCAGCGACTAAGAAGCTCGCTCCATACAGAGTGGCAAAAGCTCCAATCCATAGATGGTCCGCTAAATCACCTGCGGCGCCTCCATAGCAAGAACGTCACCCTGAGCCATAAGCAGCTCCAACAATGGGCGAGCCTAAAACGCAGCCAAACGCGCCGACGGGCTGAGGTTAAAAAACAGAAGCCGAAGCTCAGGGATATTACGGATGCCCCCGGCGCGAAATTCGCCATCGCCATCCGCGGGAGCGACCTGCCGGTCGAGTATGTGACCTATGTCCCGTCCAGTTTCGCAGCAAGACCATCGCACCGTAGGAGAAGGAGATAGAATGCCGGACTTGACCGTGCTTTTTTACAATCCCCCGTCGTTGCGACCTCCGCGGCTCGGCGCCATATGCGCCGCCGCCCTCGCCATGCTGGCGTCCGCGGCTGGCAGGCCGGCGATAGCCTCCGCAACCACCGGCGGCACTGGCCCGACGGCCACTCTGCGTCCGGCGCCGACGCAGGGGACGCTCACTCCACCGCCCGCCGATCGTCTCATCACGCTGGGGCCTATCGACGCTTGGAAGCCGGGGCAAAACCCGACCCAACGCTGGCGCCTGGCTGGCGCGGCGCCCGTGAACCTGCACGACTGCTTATGGCTGCCGGCGGGAACGAATCACTCGATCATAAAATACCTCTATCGACCACATTCGGTTGGGTTTGTTAGGAAAGGGCTCCGCAACGCGCTTGGGCAAATAAAGTTGAAGGCATTCGCCAATTTGGCCATTCGCGGACGCGTCCTCACATGGCGGTGGCTCGGCCGACCAACGCCACGGGTCGCCCAGGCGCTGCTCTACAGCATGATTGTTTTGGAAAAGAACAAAAACTCGCCGACCGTCGCACTGACGTTTCTGAAAATACCCCGCTGGCGCCCTACGCCGCCCGGCCGCGGCCTGCCCCCCCTGCCGAAATGGCTCTCCTATACGCTGTTCCCGAAAACAATACCCGACTCCGGCTCGCCCGCATGGTTGATCACGCCCGAGGCCGGTGGTCATCGGTTGCGCTGGACGGGAACTTTCTCCAAGCACCGTGCGTACACCTTCACCGCGGCGTTCAGCCTGCCGCCGCACGGTGGTCCCATGCACGTCACGTCGTCCCAGTCTCGCCTGTTGCAGATCAGCCATATTTTCCTAATGAACACCATTCGCTCAGAGCTTCAAACCAAGGCTATAATCAAATCAAATTCGGATTCGGCACCGGCAAAGGAGCGTGCCAGGCGCAAGTTGATGCGGCTCAAGAAAAAAGTTGCGCTGGGAGTTAACGAGCTCATGGAAATCAGCACGGCGCCCGCCGCCACCGTCGCGGTTGCGGTTCGGGGTAGTGAGTTGCCGATCGCGTACGTCACTGTGTCCCCAGCCAAGAAACCGAAGAAAGCAAAACATCACTAAGCAAGTGGTGGAGGTCAGTAAAATGCGTATAAAATCAATTCCCGTTATGCGTGCATCACCTCACGGAAATTGGCGCCGCGTCCGGCGCGTCCTGTTCGTCATCGCCGCGTTCGGCTGCTCCCTTGCTGCCGGATTTTCCCCGTTCACCGGCACGCCTGGCATGCCCACCGCGGCCCCGACGCCCACGGCGCCGCGCAATGTTCCCTTTCCAATAAACGGCCCCCACCCGCTGACGCCCGCATTCCCTGGGCTGGCCGCGCCGCACACGCCGGTCGGGGTCCATGTATTGGCGCTGCCGACAGCACGGCTAAAAGCCCTCTCGAAACGGAACCTGCCGCCGGGCGCCGCGCAGCTTATCTTGGTTTCTGCCAACCCTTTCAGCGTCCGCAAGTTTCGCCTGCCCGCAAAGCCGGGCGCCGAAATTGTTGTGACATATCGGGTGCAACACAATGGCGGCTTGGGCGGGGTTAGCCACAAGAAAGCGCTAACGCTCTTTATTAAGGACAGGAGAATTTGGGGGCGGCTTCCCACAAAAAGTCACAGGGCCGCGATTTTGAAGGCGTTAAGGTTTCTGGCATTGCGGGTTGAGAATACGAAGGGCGCAATAGTGCGGGCGTTCCAGTTCTGCCCGGTCCGCCGCATTTCCCTGAGTCTTAGCGCGACGGCCACGATCCGCCCAAACAACCCCAAGGCCCGGCTTGAGGTGCCGCGGAT
>JAJZCU010000061.1 GCA_021828935.1 Planctomycetota bacterium
CAAGTCTGCCGCTGGCATATCAATGGATACCGGGCGCCCCGACGAGAAGCGCAAGATGCTCGAACTCGCCGCCGACTACCCGAACGCCGTGCTGCACGCCGGCGGGTTGCCGGTGCTGCTGCCCCCTATGCATGATGTGGCCGCGCGGCAGGAGATGTTGGGGCTGGTTCAGGGCTTGATTATTCCGGGCGGCGCCGACTGCGATCCGAAGCTGTATGGCCAGGCGTTGGGGCCGACCACGCACTTAATGGATGCGGACCGCCAGGATTTTGATCTGGCGATGCTGGCTTTGGCCGAGCAGCGCCGCCTGCCGACGCTGGGCATCTGCCTGGGTTGCCAATTAATGAATGTCGCGCGCGGCGGGACGCTGTTCCAATGCCTGATTGAACAAATGGCGTCCAACGGAATCACGCATGCCCGCCCAATTAAACGCTTCCATCCAGCGTCGGTGGCCCACGAAGTTACGGTGCGCCCCGGCTATCATCTTGCCAATATCTACGGCACGCTTGAAATTGCGGTAAACAGCCGGCACAGTCAGGGCATTGACCGGATTGGCCGCGGCCTCACCGCCACCGCCGCCGCGCCCGATGGCCTGGTGGAAGCGCTGGAAGATCCCACCTTTCCTTTTTGGGTTGCGGTACAATGGCATCCGGAGAATATGGTCGGCACGCCACATGAACGATTGTTCAGGGCGCTCGTTGAGGCCGCCGGAGGGCGGCAATGACGCCGTTGATGCCGCCCAGTTTATTATTACTTGGAGATGTTTCATGCCCTTTTCATTCCAACCTGCCTTCGCACAGGCGCAGCCTTACACAAAGTTTTTGGAGACACACGCCACCGCGGAGCATCGGCAACGCTGGCAAACACTGTACGATGCGGTGCATTTAACGCCGCAACAGTTGGCGCAATTGCAGGGATTTCGGCGCAAAATGTACGTGTTGTGCCTGGCCGGCCCCTGGTGTGGCGACTGCGTGAACGCCTGCCCAATTTTTCATAAAATTGCCGAGCAAAGTCCGGCCATTGAACTGCGCTTTGTAAACCGCCCACAACAATACAATGCCCACGCCACGGATTTCGCCACCGCCGTGGCCAATGAACTATCCATCTGCGGCGGCCCGCGCGTGCCGGTGCTGGTTTTCTTATCAGAAGACTGGTTTGAATGTGAACGCTACGGCGAGCGCACGCTGGCCACGTATCGCAACAAGGTGGCGACCATGCAGGGCGCGGCATGCCCGACGGGTTTGATGGCGCCGCCGGCGGATATTTTAGCAGCGAATGTGGCGGAGTGGCTTACGCACTTTGAGCGCGTGCAACTGATGTTATTAACCAGTCCGCGGTTGGCGAAGCTGCATGGGGAGACGTAAAGGGGGGCGGCGGGCGGTTTAACCGCCTCTGCGGGCAGCGCAACAGGCAAAGGGCGAAATAAGCGGAGCGGCCACCGGTGATGGGTTCCAACGCAACTGTTGTCGATTTATACTGCGGCGCCGGGGGCCTATCGTTGGGCTTCACCCGCGCGGGGTTCCGGGTTGTACACGCCTTTGATCAATGGGACTGTGCGGTGGAAACCTACCGCAAAAACCTGGGCCACCATGTGCAGCAGGTCGTCATTTCAGAGGGCCTTGAACTTCCACCAGCCAGCGTAATTATTGGCGGGCCGCCCTGTCAGGGCTTTTCGTCCGCAGGGGCCCGCCGCGTTGACGACCATCGGAATTCCGCCGTTGCTGTTTATGCGCAACTGATTGTTAAGCACCGGCCAGCGGCATTCGTATTTGAAAATGTCGAGGGATTTTTAACAGCCGAAGCAGGGCGCTTCGTTTTCGATCTGTTGGACCCACTGGTGGCGGCGGGTTATCGCATCCATTTAAGAAAGGTGAACGCCGCGAACTACGGCGTGCCCCAGCATCGCAAACGGATTCTGGGCATCGGGGGTTTGGGCTGGAATCCGACATTCCCCGGCCCGACCCACCGGGCCCACGGAGCCCCCGGAGCCACCTTAACCGCGCGGCATGCGCCTTCAGCCCCAACGCTGGCCGAAGCGTTGGAAGGACTGCTGCCGCCGGGCCGCAATGATAAAGAAACAGACCACAGCTACCGCGCTTTAGAGGGGATTGATCTGAAACGTGCAGCGCTGCTGAAGCCGGGGCAGCGCATGCGCGACTTGCCCGAGGATCTTTGGCATGAAAGTTACCGTCGGCGCGCCTATCGGCGGGTGATGGACGGCACGCCCGTTGAGAAGCGCGGCGGCGCGCCATGTGGTATCCGGCGCCTTGAAGCAGACGCGCCATCAAAGGCAATTACCGGGGCCGCCGTTCATGAGTTTATTCACCCGGTGGAAAACCGGACGCTAACGGTTCGAGAGTGCGCCCGCGTGCAGACATTTCCAGACAGCTTCGAGTTCTCCGGATCCCGGCGCGAGCGCGCGCAACTTATTGGCAACGCGGTTCCACCGCGCCTTGCCGAGGTAGTCGCGACTTCCCTACTGGGCGATTTAGAGGGTGCGCGGCGAACAGCACAGGCCGGTGCGCTCCTGAGCTTCATGCCGACGCTGTCCACTGGCACAAGCCCGGCGTTGGAGGAAGTGAAGCGCAAGATAGAACATGTATATGGCGGATTGTTTTCATGGTGTTAAGTCTATCACAACGGGCGACCATGGAAAGAGTGCGGTCTTTGGGCACTGGCGGCCACGCAGTTCTATTGACCCCCGAAATCTGCACGTACCTGATCGGCGTGATTGCAAATGACCTGGGCGTGATCCAGAGATTTCCCGAGTTTAAGAAAAAATTGACGCCATTTTTCACCGACACTCCCCTGCAAAATCTGCGAATAGGTGACATTGATTACATTGCGGCTTACGAGCGGCTTCTGAATCTCGATACGAATGCTGACACCTATTTCGTGTGCCTTGCTGCGCTCCATAAGGGCAGGTTAAAATACGAACACATTCTGCGGACGCAGCCAATGCCCACGATCGAGCAGGTCGGTCCGCGCGCGCTGCTGCAATATGGGGCGTTATCGTCAATTGGGCTAGCCTCATTGCTGGTTTGGAGAAAATGGATTTATGATCTTGACAATCGCGCGGCCCAGGAAACGGGGTACATTTTCGAATCCATTATCGCGAATGCGATCGGCGGCGCCCCGGTGCCGGCGGCTAGAAGCCCGGTTAGGCGGGTGTCAGACAATGAGAAGGGTCGGCAGGTCGATTGCATTCTCGGGGCAAGTGCGTATGAAATAAAGTTACGCGTGACTATTGCGGCTTCGGGGCAAGGACGTTGGAAGGAGGAGTTGGATTTCCCGGCCGATTGCAAAAAAAGCAAATTTACGCCAGTGCTGGTGGTGCTGGACGGCACAGTGAATAAAAAACTAACGCAGCTCGCGGAAACATATCGGACCCATGGAGGCGAAGTTTATATCGGGGCAGCGGCGTGGCGGCATCTTGAAGCGCTCGCCGGCGCGACCATGGCAAAGTTTCTCAAAAAATACGTCCGTGCGCCGCTGAATAACTTATTGGGCCACAATCCCAAGCAATTGCCGCCGCTTTCCGCGACGCTCGCCGGCAACACCATCACGCTCGCGGTAGGTGACGAACATTTAATAATCGAGCGTCGGCCCAATCCGGAAGCGGCGTTGGACGAGGATCAAATGCCGGCGGATGTAAACGATCAATTGCCCGACACATAAATGCCGCTCTCGGCGCAGTTGCCGCTGCCAGCAGGCCCTGCTTCGCTCCCCAAATTTCGTTTAATTCCGGTCGGTCGCCGCCACGGACTTCACCGCCGACAGTAATTCATGATTATTAAATGGTTTGTACAAAAATGGCTGCCGGCTTTGCGCCATAAAATCGGCGGCGGCGGGGTCAATATCTCCCGTAAGAAATACCACCCGATGCCGCATGGGTTCCGCCAGGCGCTCGAAGGTTTCCTGTCCCGAGCAGCCGGGCATGCGCAAGTCCAGCAGCAGGGCGTCAAACGATTGGTGCTCCAGCAGCCGCAGTGCTTCCTCGCCCGAAGAACATGTGTCGGCAGCCTGCGCTTTGCCGACCATGGTCATCACCAATTGCAACGCGCGCCGGATGCTCTCGTCATCGTCCACGATTAGGACGCGGCATCCGGCCAGATTGTAAGACTGCCGTGATAGCACCGGCTTCGACACATCAATTTGCGGTTTGGCCAAGGGCACAACCACCTTAAAAGCAACGCCGTCCGCCACATTGGCAACGCTAATATCGCCGCCGCCTTGGCGCAGCAGCCGCCGCGCGATGGGCAGGCCCAGGCCGGTTCCCCCGTCGGCGCCGCTTTTTGTGGTAAAAAACGGGGTGAACATGCGGCCCATGGTAGTATCGGATATTGTCGGGCCGGAGTTCCAAACCGTCACGGTCACGGCATGGGGCATGACTTCGCTGTGAATATGAATTTCGGGGTTGTTAAGCTCGCGCGTGGCGTCGAGGGCGTTTTTGATCAGATTCGCCATGACGATCTGCAACTGGACCGTGGAGAGCGCCACTGGGGGTGTGGCCCCGCCAATATCGCATGAATACCGCATTCGCACCGCGTTTTGAATACGGTATGAAAAAAGCCCGAGAACACCGGCAATCGCATCGTCCACGCTGCCCGGAATATCTTTATCAGGCATTCGCGAAAATTCAAGGATCGCCTGGGCCAAGCTTCCCGCCCAGCGGCAGCCATCAATGATTTTCTTCAAATTACCATTCGCATCCGCCGGACGCTCGGCCACCTCGAGTTCCGCATAAGCTCGGATGCCCCCGACGAGGTTATTCATTTCGTGAACGAATTCAGAGACCATGCCACCCAAGCTGGCGAGACGATCGATGTCCAGACGATTAGCATTGTCGCTGACGTCATTCTTTTTATCCAAACCGGGTAACATGCATCCTCTTTATCGCAAGCCGTGGCAAATCAAGCGCTAGTATCGTATTCTCGGAACCGCGTCGAAGCAATGTGCATGGCGCGAGTTAAACGATGTTGCTTAGGAATTAATGCGCAATCGTGGTTTTTATTGGCCTCACGTCGGCTTTGCCGATAGACCTACCGCCGAGGCGGAATCCGCTTTCGCCCCGGGCGTCCGCCCTTGACCCACCGGCGTCGGCAGTTTGAAAATAATGCATGGCCCGGCCGCAAATAGTACAATTTGAACAACTCTATGGAAGGCAGACACTTTGGAGAAAAACAGGCCGGAGAGCCTCGACAGCATTGTTTTGTTCCAGAACAGCCAAAGGATTGAAGGCCGGGGCGGCCTGTTGCACGTCACGCGCAGCCTGGTGGTGTTTGAGGTGTACAACCCATACTCCATTGTGCAGCTTAGCGAAGTGCTGCAGAACCTGAAGATCATGCGCGGCGAACGCGTGATTTATGCCGGTCGCGCCGTGGTCAGCAACCTGATGTCCACGGGGTTGATGTCGCTGGCGTCGGCCACCCTGGTTGATCCGTGGTCGGACTTATCGGGGCTGCTGCCCAACGGCGCCGTGCGCGAAGAAGTGCGGCGATTCGTGGCAGACTGGTCCACCACCCACGCCCTGCGGCCGGGATATCAGGTGGCGATTAACAACATTCATTCCTTTCTGGCGGAGCTAAGCCGGTGGCTGGGGCAGGTGGAAGTGGCGACGGATGCGGAGGCCCCGAGCCCGGCGTTGCAGCGGGAATTTTTTCTGGAAGTGGAAGACCCGGCCTTTCCAAAAATTGATGAACTTTTTGGCGCCTTGGAAACCGAAAGCCGCCTGGTGCCTCCGGAAGAAGCGCCCGCGCACCGCGCCTTTGCCCATCGTGAACTGCATCCACTGATTTTGTGTTCCCCGTTTGTGCATCGCATCTACAGCAAACCGTTGGGTTACGCCGGCGATTTTGAAATGGTGAACATGATCCTGCGCGACCCGGTGGAGGGCGGCAATCTCTACGCCAAGCTTATTAATTCTTATTTTTTACGCAAAGACACCGCCGCCGCCCACCGCAACCGCATTGCCATGCTGGAGGACCGCCTGCGCCGGGAAGTGGCCCCCGCAGCTTCCGGCGGCGGGGCCGTGCGCATATTAAACGTGGGCTGCGGGCCGGCCGTGGAAGTACAAAATTTCATCCGCCGCAGCGACTTATGCGAACGCTGTGAAATGACGCTCCTGGATTTCAACGCCCAGACCCTGGCCTATGCGAAGACCAGCATTGAACAAGCCATGGCCGACGCCCGCCGGAAAATTAACATCACATTTGTTCACAAGTCGATCCATGATTTGCTAAAAGAGGCCTCGCGCGACGCCGCCGGCCGGACCTCCGCCGGCCCCGCCGCCACGCCCTACCACATGGTCTATTGTGCGGGTTTGTTTGACTATCTTTCCGATCGCGTCTGTTCCCGCCTGCTGCAATTGTTTTACAACTGGACTTTGCCGCGCGGCTTGGTGACAGCCACGAATGTGGACCCGGCGAACTCCCTGCGCGGCTTCATGGATGACGTGGTGGAATGGCATTTAATTTACCGCACGCAAAAGCAGATGGCGGAACTGGCCCCGAAACTGGGCCGGCAAACAGTGGAATCAGACGCAACGGGCGTCAACGTTTTTCTGGACATTCGCAAGAGCGACCGCATTGCAGACTAATCCCCAACCGCCGCTGAAAGACGCCTACGCCCGGGCCGACCGCGAACTGCGCGTGCGCCTCAGCCGCATCGGCTGCGCCCTGGCCATGGCGTTGATGCTGGCGGGCGTAAGCCTTGATTATTTTGTGTACCCGACGGAACTGCGCGTCTTTTTTGAAATCCGCCTGCTGTGCGTGGGCGCGCTGGCCATTATTCTGACTTTATTGGCTACGCCTTTTTCCCATAGATACATACGGGTACTGGGCATTTCATGGGCCCTGCTGCCGGCGCTGGCCATTGGCTGGATGGTGTGGCTCGTGGGCGGGGCCAGCTCGCCGTATTATGCCGGGCTGAACCTGGTGATGATCGCCGTGAGCCTCTTCATGCCCTGGACATTTGTGGAAGTGGCCCTGACCTGCGCGCTGACCATCGGCATTTACCTTGTTGCGTGCTTCGCGCGCGGCGTGGGACCACATGACATTGATATTTTTTTTAACAACGCATATTTTCTGATTCTTACGGCCGTCATCTGTGTGATCACCAGTTACTTCATTGCCCGGCGCCGCGTCGAGGATTTCCGCCTGCGGTACGAACTGGACGCCCGCAACCTGCTGTTGGCTGATTCCAACAACCGCCTGGCCCAACTGGACCGCCTGAAATCAGACTTTTTTGCCAACATCAGCCATGAACTGCGCACGCCCCTGACGCTGATATTGGCGCCGGTGGAACATTTGTTAAATTCATCCGACGTTCTGCGCGATGACCAGCGGGCTACGTTGGATGTGGTGCGCAACCAGGCCCTGCGCCTGCTGCGGCTTATTAATGATCTGCTGGAACTGGTGCGCCTGGAAGAGGGCGCCGCGCGTCTGGACCGCACCCGCACCGACTTATGCCTGCTGGCCCCGGCCATGGTTGATGCCGTGCGGCATCTGGCCAACCTAAAGCGACTGACGCTGACAGCCTCCAGCGAAGTCGCCGAACTGCCGGTGGACGCGGACGCCGGCCGCCTGGAAAAAGTGTTTTTAAATCTGCTGACCAACGCCATTAAATTCACAAATTCCGGCGGCGTTATTTCCGTGCGCTGCAGGCGTGACGGGCCCAATGCCGTGGTGGAAATCAGCGACACAGGCATCGGCATTAGCGCAGAGAATCTGCCGAAGCTTTTTGAACGCTTCCGGCAGGTGGACGCATCCTCCACCCGGCAGTACCGCGGCGTGGGCATTGGTTTGGCCCTGGCGCGCGATTTAATTAAAGCGCATGGCGGCACATTGACTGCAACCAGCGAACTGGGGCGCGGTTCAATTTTTCGCGCGGAATTGCCGTTGGCTGCCGACGAAGCTGCGCCTGGCGCCACTGCGATCGCGGCGCCGTCGCAGGCCCCCGCCGCCCCCGACGCGCTGGGCGACATGCATCGCGCTGCCGATCGCGCGCAGTGGGATGGGGTTATTCCGGAATGCGCGACCGGCAATGGCGCCCATGCCGCCCCGTCGGGCGCCGGGAAATTCTCCGTGCTGGTGGTGGATGACGAACCGGACATGCGCCGTTTCCTGGTTTCATTGGTGGCTCCGGAGTACCGTGTTTGGCAGGCCGCCGATGGCGTTGAGGCGGTGGAAGTCGCGCGGCTGCGCCGGCCTGACCTGATCCTGCTGGACCTGATGCTGCCCCGCATGGACGGGCTGGCCGTCTGCGAAACGCTGAAAAACGACGCCGAGCTCAAGGGCATAAAAATCGTTTTGCTCACGGCCAGAATGGACGAACGCTCCAAGATTTCGGCCCTTGAATCCGGCGCTGACGATTTTCTTACCAAGCCCTTCAGCACCACTGAAGTGCAGACGCGCGTGGCCAACTTGTTGAAATCCGCCGACCTGGAAAACAGTTTGCGGGACCAAAACGCCGCGCTGGAGCTGGCCCTCACGCGTCTTAAAGAAACCGAAGTGCAGTTGGTGCAAAGCGAAAAAATGAGTGCCCTGGGGAAACTGGCCGCCGGCCTGATGCATGAAGTCAATAATCCCCTGAATTTTACCCTCACCGCACTGCAGTTTGCGCAGCAGTCTTCCGAAGGCGACGCCGCCATGCAGGAAACCCTGACGGACATCAAGGACGGCATGACGCGCATCCGGCACATCGTTTCGGATTTACGCACCTTCGCCTATGCGTCTGAAGCCGACCTGCGCGAGCGATTTCTATTAACCGACGCCTTGACCGTGGCCC
>JAJZCU010000062.1 GCA_021828935.1 Planctomycetota bacterium
GCCGCTTCGGCAATGGCCGCCATGCGCAATTTGTTTGCGGACCGCCCGCCTGATGCCGTGGCTTCGCGGCGCGTACAACGCGTTGAGCTCCTGACTGATAAACCCGCCGGGCTTCGCCGCGTATTGGCCGATCGCGGGCCGCACGTGCCCGGCTATCCAAGGCATCGGAACCACCATGCCCAGGGTGTACCGGCTCAGGAATTTTCGCGCGACCGGCGAGAGATGATTGGCCAAAACGGAACGCCGCGCCGCCACGATGGCCGCCTTGGCCGACGCCGGGCCGGCGCCCAGAGCGACCCACCCGTTGCAGATTCCTCCATAACAATTGGGAATGATCGCGTACGCGCGCACGCGCCCCACGGCGTTGGCCTTGGCATTTGCCGGCAGATGCAGGGCTTCGTGGGGATGTTTCACCGGCAGAAAAACAATTAAATCGGGCCGCGCTGCGCCGGTGGTCATGGCCCACGGTCCATGCAACACGGCGATGGCCATGGCGCCCTTTGGGTTCATCCGCAGGCCCAGATCGTGGTCCCAATTTGTCACCATGTGCAGGTGCGTTGCGGGATTCGCCATGAGGCCGCGCATCAGCGCGTGGAACCGCGAGCGCAGCCTCACGAGACTGGGAACAATGATCGCCCCGCGTACGTCGCCGGGCACGGCGCGCAAGACGCTTGGCCGCGCCGCCGGTGTGCCGGCCGCAGACGCCGCGCCCGCGGCGCCGAGCACCGCGAACAGGGCAGCGGACAGGGCGGGATACAGGGCAGCGTGGGAAACGGATGACTTACGCATGACGGGCCTCCTGATTTTTAGCAATTTACGGAACCTGGAGAATTTTTAGTAAGAAACTTGGCGGCGATGGCTTTGAAGCTGGCCGACCAAGCACTGTCGGCGCCGCGGGCGCGAAATCCGTAGCGATACGAGTCCAGTGCGGGTGAATTAGCGGGCGGGTCTCAACCGAGCTCGCACATGCGGTCGCGTGCTCATGAGCCTCGCGATGGCGCCCCCTTTGCCGTCGGGCAGAAGATCGAAGCGCTCGCCACATACGCTTTCAAAGCCAGCCTCCTGTACATCACAGCTCAAGCCAACAGCCACTCCCGTGCCTTGTGCCACCCTTTTGGGAAGCGAGGTATGCGACGTAATATGGTCGGCGAGCTTTCCCTCGGGGCTGTGCAGCCAGTACCACTGGCCGGTAACCGCCGACGGAGAAAGTGCTTTTTCCCCGGTTCGCGCATCAAAACTGCGGAAGGCGTTTTCCACTCGCACTCGCCGCGCCGAAACGTGCAGCATAAATGAATAATCTTGCTTATCCACGGCGATACAGCGGAAATACTCATTCCAAAAATCCGGAAAGCCCGGCCCTTCGTTATGCCAAGCGTACAAGTTGTTACGCACGGTGAGCGTGTCGTCGCCAGCCTGCTTACGCCGGGCCGGAGCCAAGCGCACCATCCTGCTGCTGGTGGCCGTTGTACGCAGCCCGCGGCGCCCCACCGCCCACGAAAAGAAGCTGCATTTCTGATTGTTCGGCGCATGGCGCACCAGTCGCATGGCGCTCCCCACGGCAGGCATGGTGTACGCCGGCGGGACGCCCACGAGCACGACCCGCCGCGGGCATGCGATCGCGAAAGATGCCAGGGCAAGAGGCGCGGAGATAATCATGCTGGCCCTGGCCCACCGTTCGCTGCGGCCCTTCCACGCAATGATAAAAAACAGCAGTTCCCACGCGAACACCGGCAACGCCAGAAGCACATCCACGCGGCGGCTGTCATAAAGATTTGGCCACATTGCGGTGATGACTAAATTAACATAAAGCATGACCGCCAATCCCACCAACGCGCCCGTCAGGGCCACCGCGCCGTAAAGCGATCGATTACTATCCATTGTTGGCAACTCAGCAGGACTCACAAATCAGGCATGTAGCATATTCTACCGCGGCCGGGCCAGGGGCAAAAATGTGCAACGCAACGGCGGGCAGATACTTCAGGCGCCGTGGCCCAGCGCTGATTGACCGCTGAAAAACGGGCCGAATTCAAGCCCAGTTGGAACCGATGCCGTGGCCGATCTGGCTGTGGCGCGCCGCGGGAGCCGCCGGTGGTGCGGCCGCATGTCCACCCAACGCGAGTGCATTCCGATGTGGCCGCGCCGCTTGACATCAACGAGGCGGCCCGCATAATCGTTTGTGCCGCGCGGGCTGACCAAGGCCCGCTGCTGAAGCCCAACCACCTGCGAAAAAGCACAACAAAGGCCATTTGATGATGAAGGAACGGGCGCCACGCAATCGCACGCTCACGGTGCTGGAAGAAGAAAAATCCGAATTAATGCGACAGACAGTTCACTTAACCGCGCCGTGTACCGTCGACGCCATCGGCGGCAAATTGATTCACGGCGATTCATTGTCGTGTCTGGAGTTCCTGCCGAAGCAATTTATTGATTTACTCATCGTCGATCCCCCGTATAACCTCAGCAAGAAGTTTGGAGAAAACACGTTCGCAGGTATGGACGCCGGCGCGTACGAGTTATGGCTTGAAAATTGGATTGGAAAAATCAGCGGATGCGTTAAGAAAACCGGCGCAATCTATGTCTGTTGCGACTGGCAGTCGTCAAAGTCCGTTCAAACCGTCCTTGAAAAACACTTTATTGTCCGTAGCAGAATTACCTGGGAACGTGAAAAAGGGCGCGGGGCCAAGGCCAACTGGAAAAATTGCGCGGAGGATATTTGGTTTTGCACCGCTTCAGAAGATTATTATTTTAATGTTGACGCCGTAAAGCTAAAACGAAAGGTTCTCGCCCCGTACCGGGACGATGCCGGCGATCCGAAGGATTGGCAGGAGACCGTTGAGGGGAATTACCGGCTAACCCACCCTTCGAATTTGTGGACGGACATATCCATCCCATTTTGGTCAATGCCGGAGAACACCGACCATCCGACTCAAAAATCCGAGAAACTTGTGGCGAAGATGATCCTCGCGAGCTCCAGGCCGGGAGACTTCGTATTCGATCCATTTTTTGGCTCCGGAACCACGTGTGTTGTCGCAAAAAAACTGAAGCGCACATTCTCCGGGATTGAGCGGGAACCGGAATATTGTCAAATGGCGGTGAAGCGGCTGCAACGCGCGGAAACCAATGACGCGATCCAAGGATATCACGACGGCGCCTTCTGGGAGCGCAACAGCCTTGCCGATCAGAACCAGGTAAAAACCGCGAGCAATGTCGCCGGATCCACGGGCTTATGCAATGCACCGCGACGGCAGCAACGCGCGAATTCCATCTAAATGCCCTCCGCCCCGTCGTCCGCGCCGCATGATTCATTGCCAACATTGTGGCGATCGCGGGAATAGGTAAACGTGTTGTATTCTTTGTTATCCCGGGGCCACCAAGGATCCGCGCGTGCCCAGTGTCAAAGATAGCCGCGTCCGCAGACGGGCGCCGGGGGGGGCCAGAATTGCGCAATCGTACACGCGCCCATCGACCAGGGTCGGGAACGTATGACATCGTGAACAACTGTTGATGCCTCCTGCGGAATCGGTTCACGCGCACGGCGTGCGGCGGGGCCGGTTAAAAAATTACGGATCAAATTGCGACCGGCGACCAAACCCCGGCCAAGGCCGGGGCTATATAGCCACCGGCTTGCCGGTGGTAGCGGCAACGGATGCAAGCGTGGCGCACGAATCTGGTGATGTCCGCGGCGTGTGGCGGGAGCGGTTAACAAATTACGGATCGAACGCGGGCGACGGCCGGCGCGGCGCGCGGCAGATCCTCCCGCGTGACGGCACATTTGCGCACCTGCGGCGCCGCAGCGCCGGGGGATTGTGCCGCCGCCACGCGCCCGTCGCGGCCTGATGGGCCGGCGCGGGCGGCTAACAGATCTGGTCACTGGTTTGAAAATTTTGCAACGCCGTGCGCGTTCGTATCCACATTACGTTTCGCCCGTTACTGGGCCGTCGCCGGGCGGAAGATGCGCACGAACAAGATGCGCGAACCCCATTGGCGGGCTGCGGCGAATGTGGGACGCAGCACATCAAGTCGATTGCCTTTAATTGCGCCGCCCCGGTCCAGCACCGGCACTGGCTGGTCGCCGGCATAACCCGGAATGGTGATCAGGTCGTTAAAGGGAACGATGTTGGTGTCCGCAGCCACCAAGTGGCCCCCGTTGGTGGTGACGCTCTTGCCCGATGCGGTGACGGTGCCATTAAACGGATAGCAGCAGCGGCGGTCCGGGGCGTAGCTGGTCACGCGCATGCGGAGGGTCTTCCAGTAGACAAATTTGCGACCATGATACCAGCGAATATGAAGAAAGGTTGGACGCGCCGGGGTCGGACGATGCCAGGCAATTTTTTTCACCGGCGCCGGGCGATGCCATGCCGCCACATGCACCGTTTTTTCTGATACAAAATGCACCACGGCGGGGCCCATGGCGCCGGCCACGCGACGGACCGCCACGCTTCTGCCCGGCGCGGTCATGCGGATAGAACGTGCGGACACCGGCGGCCGCACCCGGCGCAGGGCCTGGAAATTATTTTTCTGATGAACCGCGGCGCCACCATCCGATACAGAACCCATCGCCTGTGCGGAAAACATAGCTGGCAGCGAATCCATGCGCCAAAAGAGCGTGATGAAAAGACACGCAAGCATGAGGCTGGCGGTAACAAAGGCCAGATGACGACGGTGGCGGGCGGCAGATGTGTGTGCATGGATCATGGGCGGACCCCTTTAACACCGGCCGATAATCCATTGACGGCGGGTGTCGCAAGAATCGCCACGTCATCCTTGACGGGCCCTGGGCCGAACAACCTCCAAGCTTTGTCCCTGAATCAGACCAGTGATCTGAACGAGATCACATGACGCCGCCGATACTCTGCGGCGGTACGTCAATGATGTACTGGAAGCAAACCGCAAGCCAACAAATCTCGCAGTGGGAAAAACATCCGTCTCTGCGGTCACCGAGCGGCCGGGTTTGATAATACGGGTATTGTGCGGGGTTGCGTGATTGGTGGCAAGTGTTTTTGCGCGAAAAAAAGCATTTTTATCAGGCTCGCAACCATACGCGATATTATCGGTCATACGGCGCGTGGTAACGGTTCTAAGGGTTGGTTGGCGTAGAGGGTGGTCGCGCCGAATTTGCGCGGAGGTGTTGCCGCAATGCCACGAGATGCGCTTCTATTGAGTCCCGTAATGCGGGCGTCACCGTGCCGGCGCCGTAGCGAAGGTCATAAAACACGCCGATGAGCCATTGGGCGTCGGCGGCGGCGGGTCCCAGCGTATCGGCGGCGGCGGTGATGTATTCGCGGGGTGTCTGGCCGACCGAACGATGCACCCCGGCTCGCGACAGGGTCCGCATAAGTTCGTCAAAGAATGCCAGATCTCGCATCCATTGGCGTCGAGCGCTGGTTTTCAACTGACCAAAGATTCTGGCCACGGCGCTGGTTCTCTGCTGCCGCCATCGCCTGACCATGACCGTTGCGAAGGCAATGATGGTCGCCGCCAGCGCCAGGCAGGTCAGCCACGGGATGACGCCACGGCGCAGGCCAATAATGGCGGCCAGTTGATGGGCCAGCCGGGCGGCGCCGTGCTTGATGGCGGCGGCGACGCCGCCGAAACCCTTCGAGACTTTTTTAAGTAATGTTTTGCGGTTGGTGTTGTCAAAGTTAATCACCTTGGAAAGCCAGTTGCGTTTCACATATTCGGCGGCGTTGTGGGCCCACCGCCACAGCGCGGATTCACGGGGGGCGGGGGGGATGGAATTAGAGGGCGAGGGGTCAAAGCGCAGCCACCCGCGGGAAGGGATCCACACCTGGGCCCAGGCGTGGGCAAAGCGTTGGCGCACCACGTACAGCCCGGTTTTGGGATGATAATCGCCGCCTAAATATCCGGTGGCCATGCGGGCGGGCAGATGCACGGACCGGCAGAACATGACCATGGCGGAGGCGAAAAATTCACAATCGCCGCCGATTTTTTTGCGGTTAAACAAAAAATCCTCGGTGGGGTCAATGTTGGGGTTCACCGCGGTAAGATTCAGTGTGTACGGATAATGGGTGCGCAGATAGTTGCGAAAGCGGCGGGCCAGGGCCATGTCGCGGGCGATTTTCTGGGGCAAAGTCCGGTGCGGCAGGGCCAGCAGTTTGCCTGCGATTTTTTTGGCCAGCCGGACAATGCGCGGCAACACAGGGCTGCTTCGTACGGCCATGGCCTCCGGCGGACCGAGCATGTCAAAGGACAAGTACACGGGATAGACCGGCGGCCGGCCCACGCCGTAAGCGTAGCGGCTATATTGTTGTGAAGTAATAATGCTGTACCTCAGGGGCCAGCGGCGCGGCGAGCGGCAACGCAGGGTAAGATCGGCGTGTTGCTGCAAACCATGAACGTCGTGCGCCAGAACCGCCACGGGCGGGGCGATGGTAAACAGCACGGGCCGGCCCTCGGACGCCCCGGCGGACTGCCGGCATGTGGCCATGACCAGCCGGTGCCGGTCATACAGCGGGGCGGGCATAATCTGGGCAATACCTAAGTAAAACGAGGGGCGGTGGATCACTCGCCCCGCGGCCGAGGAGCGTACCCACTGGCGCGTGTGGGCGTCGTATACGTCAAGGGTCTCGCCCTGAAAATAAGGTTGATAACTTTCGCTGCCAATGTTTTTACCGTTTCGGGTTAACCGCACGGTCATCACGCGGGCGTTGCTTTGCTGAAGGCGGCCAATATCGCCGAAGGACACATGATCGCTAAAACCGGTGATGGTGGGGCCGTGCTGGCCGGGCAGGCGCCAGCGCAAGAGCATGGCCGGTACGAGTCCGCGGGGAATGGCCAGAAAAATGACCAGTGAAATCAGCAGCAGCCCCCAGACCGAAACGCCCATAACGCGGCGGATATCGCGGGCGATGGCCGGGGCGGCGCCGGGGGTGATCATGGCGCCGTCGGTGGCGGCGTGGCTGGCCACGGCGCGCTGAGTCTCGCAACGCAGATGGAAGACGAGGCTGGCGTACAGGCCCACGCCCACATAGATCACCAACAGCAGGCCAAAGAGCAGCGACGCCGTGAGAATGGTCGCCGACATCATAATCAGCAGGCTGAGGATAAGAATTTGGCCGTAGTCGCGGTTGGTTTTTTGTTCAAAAAGTTTGCAGATAATCAGGGCGATCATGAAGTGGCCCAGGCCGATGAGCAGGTTTTGTTCCCGCATGATCACCAGTTCCACAAATAGAATAAGGCTGGCGGCGATGACGCCCAGATTGATAAGAAAACGCGGAATTGGCTTGCTGCCGGGGGTTTCGACCAGCCACCAGCTTACGGCTATGCCCACCACGCCGGCGAACATCAGGGGATAAGACTGCTGGGCATAGGTGAACCCCACCACGCTTATGAGCACCAGGGCGTAGGCCAGATACCGAAATCGCCGGAGAAAATCCATGGTTGCCGTTCAGCCCCACCTTGAAAGGTGGGGCTATGGTTCCCCATTACTGTCAATCATTGACTTACTGGGCCGCCGCGTGGGCCCGTTCCAATTTACGCAATGAAACAGGCAGTTCAAAATGTACGTCTTCATCGGTGACCAAGCGCGGTTCAACCGTGGCGCCGTATCTTTCCTTAAGCATTTCAATGATGTCCTGCACCAGGTCTTCCGGCGCCGATGCCCCGGCTGTGATCAGAACCGTCTTGACGCCGTTAAACCAGGCATGATCCACATGCGATGCGTCATCGACCAGGAACGCCCGGGTGCCGCGGTTCTCGGCCATTTCCACCAGGCGCTTGGAGTTGCTGCTGTTCTGGCTGCCGACCACCAAGACCAAATCACATTCGGGAGCGAGTTTCTGCACGGCGGTTTGCCGATTTGTAGTGGCGTAACAGATGTCTTCTTTGGCGGGGCTTTCAATGCGGGGGTATTTGGCCTTGAGGGCCGTGATAATCGCCCCGGCATCGTCAAGGCTCAGCGTGGTCTGCGTGAGGTACGCGATGCGGTCGCCTTCGGGGATGTCGAGTTTTTCAACATCGTCCACGCTTTCCACGATGCGAATGGCGTCGGGCGCCTCGCCCAGCGTGCCGATGACCTCATCGTGATCCTGATGGCCGATCAGCACAATGGTAAACTTTTGTTTGGCGTAGCGGATGGCTTCAATATGAACTTTGGTGACCAAGGGGCATGTGGCGTCAACCGCGATAAGGTTGCGATCCGCCGATTGCCGCCGCACTTCCGGCGACACGCCATGGGCGCTGTACACCACTGTGCCGCCGGGCGGAACTTCTTCGATGGATTCCACAAACACCACGCCCTGGCGGGTAAAGCGATCGACCACATGACGGTTGTGGACAATTTCGTGGAATACGTAAATAGGCGCCCCCTTGAGTTGCAGCACCCGTTCCACACAGTCGACAGCCATATTCACGCCGGCGCAGAATCCACGGGGGTTGGCCAGCAAAATCTTCATCATCGGGTGGTCGCTCCAAAGTTGTGGTGCTGCTGCGGTGGTTTTCTGGTCGTGTCAGCGGACGCCACGGAAACCGCGAGAATGCATTATATTCAAGAGGCTGCCGCCGTGCCAATGGCCAAGCCCGGCTCGCCCGGCTTGCCGGTATTTCAGTCGAAAGTGTAAACCGTTTGCGGCCATATTGCCATAGCCACTACAATAGAAGGCTCTGGAGGTTGTTCATCAGGGCTGTTTTTACCGTTGGCGACGCCGCATGACCGCAGTTTCCGCAGAACCTGATTTCGCTGTGCCGGCCCGCACGGCGCCCGTGCCGGCCACGGCGGCGGGGGGCTTGGCGCCGGAAGACCTGGTGC
>JAJZCU010000063.1 GCA_021828935.1 Planctomycetota bacterium
TTCCGATCTTTTGGGGCGGTATTTATGCACGGACAACCCCGATTTTTACGCCAAGCTGCCATGGATCAACCCCGATCACGCCGCCGGGCATTATAATATTTACGCAAGATATTGCATGGAGCGCGGGGCCACAAACTCGGCCGACGTATTCACCACGGTTTCGGACATAACGGCGCTGGAAGCTGAAAAGCTGCTGGGCCGCCGGGCCGATGTGATCACGCCCAACGGCTTGAACATACAGAAGTTCGCGGCCCTGCATGAATTTCAGAATCTGCACAAGCATTACAAGGAAATGATTCACGAATTCGTGATGGCCCATTTTTTTCCCAGCTACACGTTCGATCTGGAACGCACCATTTATTTGTTTACCAGCGGCCGCTATGAATTTACCAACAAGGGCATCAACCTGTTCATTGAATCACTGGCGCGGCTGAACCACTGGCTTAAGGCCGGGGGCATCGGCGTGAACGTGGTGGCGTTTATTATTACACGCGCCCCGTACCGGTCGGTGAATGTTGACGTGTTGAAAAGCCAGGCCATGTTTGATGAACTCAAGCTGGTTTGCGGGCGGATTACCGAGGAAATGGGCGACTCGCTGTTGCGCGCCGTGAGCATCGGCCGGTTGCCTGAACGCGGCGAACTGCTCACCGAAGAGGCCATCGTGCGCCTGAAGCGCGGCCTGCACGCCTGGAAGACGCACCGGCAACCGGCCATTGTCACGCATGATCTGGTGGACGACGCCAATGATCCGATCCTGCAGCAACTGCGGGCCTGCCGCCTGTTCAACGCCCAGGATGATCCGGTGAAGGTGGTGTTCCACCCCGATTTTCTATCGGCCACTTCGCCGCTCATTGGGCTGGATTATGATCAATTTGTGCGCGGCTGCCATATGGGCGTGTTCCCCAGTTATTACGAGCCCTGGGGATATACGCCCATGGAATGCGTGGCCAGCGGCGTGCCGGCGGTGACCAGCGATCTGGCCGGGTTCGGCAGTTATGTATTAACGCACATTCAGGAGCCGGCGACCAACGGGTTGTTTGTGATCGGGCGCCGTTTCGCTGATTTTCATCACGCCGCGCATCAGCTCACCGAGGCCCTGTTTCACTTTGCGCTTAATGACCGGCGCGGCCGCATTGAGTTGCGCAACCGCACGGAGCGGCTGTCGGAATACTTTGACTGGAGTAATTTAATCAGCCATTACGCACAGGCGCATCGCATGGCGGTGGCGCGGAAAACCGGCGTGGCGGCGTGAGGGACTCGGCCTGTTGGTCGAACGACAGGTCTGGTCGAAACCGAGTCCGTCCGGAAGGCGGGGAAATGCCACCGAGCACCCCGAGGGCACAGGGGGTGCGTTTGACATCATCAATCCACCGCATTCCCTATTAAATTCGTCGTGTTCTCCTCTGTGTACTCCGTGCGCTCTGTGGCCAATCTTCAATCGCCGCAAGCGTCGAATAAGACCCTGTCGGTACCATTCCGGCTGGCGACCTATACCGTCCGCGGCGCAGAATGGCGATCATATACTCCGCACAGCCCGGTCTGACACAAATTTCGGGCGAACTATTTGGCGCGGCCCAAAAATGCAACGCTGCATGGTGGTGTTACGAATGAAGGCTGCGGGGGAGAAGCACGAAATGCTTTCCAAGTCCCCCCGTCGTATCCGCGTTAATCAGCGTAATCAGCGGTTCCTCATTTACCGCTTCATTTTTGGTTGCGGCTCCGCTGCCCTGTATCAACCGTAACACACGTCACGACGAAACCGCGGATGACGCGGATAAGACAACCGACGCCTGAAAAATATTATGAAGGCGGGCTGGAAGCGGTTAACAGATTAAGCTGGTGCAGGCCATAAATTGAGGATGCGTCATGATTGGCCGTGCGGAGTATATAACGCGTGCGGGAAGTTATGACACGTCCATTTTCCAGAGGCATGGCGCCGCGCAGGCTGGATATAAAAACCATGGAGACGTGCGAACGCCCAGCACGAACCGAGGAACGTAACGGCGCGTCAGACGCATGGTAATGAGCCTCATGCAAGGCCCAAGCCCGCCGCGGAAACTTCGACATAAGGCCCCCCGAAAATTATTTCCTCCCGTCGTCTCAGCGCTCTCCGCGACTCCGCGTTTTATTTTATAAACTTCCATTGGCTGCGGGCGTCCAGTACCGCCGATTGCGCCAGTTGATAATTCAGCCGTCCTAATACGCATTGGGGTGCCGGAAGCCGCGGAAGAGCGTGGCCAGCACGATCTTAAAATCCAGCAGGGGAGACCAGTTATTAAGATAGTACAGGTCATATTGCAGCCGCTTTTTCAGGCTGGTGCGGCCGCGGTATCCGTTCACCTGCGCCCAGCCGGTCAGCCCCGCCCGCACGCCCAGTCGCAGCGGAAACGCGGGTACCTGCTGACGAATTCTTTCCAGCATCTCCGGCCGCTCCGGCCGCGGGCCCACCAGTGACATATGGCCGATGAACACGTTCCAAAGCTGCGGCAGTTCGTCCAAACTGGTGCTGCGCAGCCAGCGACCCAGGCGCGTGCAACGCGGGTCGTTGGGGCAGGCGAACATCGGGCCGTGGGCCTCTTCGGCGTTGGGCGCCATCGTGCGAAATTTTAATATGTTAAATGGCTTCCCGCCCAGGCTGATCCGCTGCTGCTTGTAAATCACCGGGCCGGGGCTGGTCAGCTTGATGGCCACAGCAATGATCGCCATGGGCAACGCCAGAATGCTTAAACCGAACGCGGCGCCGAATATGTCGAACGTGCGCTTGTAAATGCCCGGCCAGCCCGCAAAGGGATTTTCACGCAGGGAAATAATCGGCATGCCGTCAAGATCGCTCACGGCAATGTTCATGCGGAAGCGCAGCAGGTACAGATCGGGGATGACGCGCACGTTTACCGATGTGTTTTCCAACTGCGCCATCACGTCCCGCAGGGTGTCGCTGCGCTCGCTGGATAACGCGATAAAAACGCAATCAATTCCACGGCTGCGCACCAGTTCCTGGAGTTGGTCCACGCCGCCGAGCACCGGCAGGCCGCTGACGGTTTGCAGGTGCGGGCCCACGTCGCTGTCGATAAATCCGGCCACGCGGATGCCGGTCCATAAATTGGCCGCCACTTTATTAAGCGTGGCCTGCCCGAGGCGGCCCGTGCCGACAATTAAGGCGTGGCGCAAGTTCCAGCCCTTGCGACGCAGATAGCGCAGGCCCGCCTTAAATGCGCCGCGCTCCAGCATGAGGCCGGACATCATCAAGGGCAGGAAGATGACCAGCATTCCCCGGGTAAAGTGGTTGTTCTGTAAAAAATAAACCGCGACGATGGCGATCACCCAAATCAGGAAGCTGGCCTTGATAAGCTGGCCCAATTCATACAGGAACGAGCGGTCGCGCCGGGGGCGATAGAGGCCCGAACCAGCCAGCACCAGCGCGGAAACCGCCAGCGTCAAAAGCAAATTCAAGGAAACCGTATGGGCATGGGGCATGCGGTGGTAAGGGAAGCAGCGAAAGCGTATTTCATAGGCGCATAGCCATGCAGCGCCCACCGTGATCAAGTCACAGGCGCCCTGGCAAATCTGAATCAACTGACTGTGCTGTTTGAGCATGCAGGCTCCGGCTCCCCGGGGCATCCGGGGACATCATGTTATCGCCCCCTGCCTCAGCGAAGTCAAGGCGGGATGGCGCCCGTGAAAAGTTGTGCTTGACGCTGACGCGGCCAATATGGATGAGCAGCGCTAGGGCTCAAAATGACTACCTACGCGCCAATTTATTCAGGGCGCACATCAAATACAGCCCGTTTTGGCGGGCTGGCACCGTGGGCTAAAACTTCGAGCGGCGCCGCGGCGACCCCAAAAGTGACACGCTCGTAGCGGCCACACCGCGCGGCGCCCTCTGACACTTTTTCTCCCGGAAGCGTGGCGCCAGGCGAAAGAAAAACGCTGAGGCGCCCAAGGCGCCCAGATCGCGGAGAACGAACGAGTGCGGGCCAGGGGCGAGTGCGGGCCAGGGGCGGGCTTCTGTTGTGGGGGTGGGCTTCTAGCCCGCCGCAGCCATGTCCACGCCAAGATTTGATGCTAAATGGCATGGGTGCGATATGGCGGCCAGGATGGCCACCCCCCGTTTCACGACAAATGCACTGGGTCCACATCCACCACCGATGCGCTGGCCAGTCGCGTGAAAACCTGCCGCTGCCGCAGCACTGCCAGCAGCTTTTGCAGCGGCACAGCGCTTTGGGCAAACAGAATGATTTCCGACCGGTACAGTTCCACCAGCCGCTCCATGGGCGGCGGCTGTGGGCCATGCCAGCGAATTTGCAGGGCGTAGCGGCTGGCGATGGCCTGGATGTTCCGCATTAATAATTCCGCATCCTGCGTGACCCGTTCGTGCTGCTTGTGCGACAATACCAGCCGCACCATGCGGCCGAACGGCGGGTAGCCAAATTCCTTGCGATGCGCCAGTTCCCCCCCCACAAATGCTTCATAATCATGGTTGCACGCATGCATGATCGCCGGTTCCTGCGGCTGATATGTCTGCACCACCACCACGCCGCGCTCTTTGGCCCGGCCGCTGCGGCCGGCCACCTGGCACACCAACTGAAAGGTGCGTTCGGCGGCGCGGAAGTCCGGGGCGGTCATGGCCAGGTCGGAATTCAGCACCCCCACCAGCGCCACGTTCGGAAAGTCCAGCCCTTTGGCGATCATTTGCGTGCCAATGATGACATCCAGCCCGCCATCGGCGAATTTTTGCAACGTGCGCTGATAATCAATGGCGTCGCGCATGGAATCGCTATCCATACGGGCCAGGCGCAGGTTTGGAAATTTCCGTAACAATTCGTCCTCAGCCCGCTGCGTCCCCTGGCCCAAATGCGTAAGTTTGGCCTTGCACAATGGGCACAGTCCCGGCAATACCTGACTGGTCAGGCAGTAATGGCACTGCACCACGCCGTAGCGTTCTTCAAAACCGGACCGCCCCGCGCCCGGCTGGGCCGCGGGCGCCTCGGCCGCTTCATGCGTGCGATGCACCACCATGGTGGCGTCGCAATTTTCGCACATCAGCACCCATTCACAGCGCGGGCACATGCAGTAATGGGCGTAGCCGCGCCGGTTTAACAACAAAAGGGCCTGCTTGCCCCGGTCCAGGGTTTGCTTTAAGTGATGTTCCAGCACGGTTGATAAAATATGAAGTCCGCGCCGCAGACGCGATTGTTCCTTCATGTCCACCGTGAGCACCTGCGGCATTTGCGTGCCCGATGGCCGCGTGCGCATGGAAAGCAGTTGATAATGCCCGTTGCCGCCCCGGGCATTATGCCAGGTTTCCAGGGCCGGCGTGGCGGAGCCCAAGAGCACCGGAACGTTGAGCATTTGCCCCCGGCGGATGGCCACATCCCGGCCATGGTAACGCGGATTGGAATCTTGTTTGTATGAACCGTCGTGCTCCTCATCAACCACGATCAGGCCGATGTTATCCGCCGGGGCAAAAATGGCCGACCGGGCCCCCACAATCACCTGCGCCCACCCGCTGGCAATGGCGTGCCAATGCTGGTGGCGCTGCGAATCGCGCAGGCCGCTGTGCAGCACGGCCACGCGGGCGAAGCGCCGGGTGAAGCGGCGGACGGTCTGCGGCGTTAACGAAATTTCCGGCACCAGCACAATGGCCCGCCTGCCTTGTTTAACAATCTCCTCAATGGCGCGAATGTAGACTTCCGTTTTGCCCGACCCCGTGACGCCGTGAATGAGTTTCACGCAAAACCCGCCGCCCGCGACGGCGGCATTGATTGCTTCCAGGGCGGTTTGCTGTTCGGGGCTTAATACAAAAGCGCCGGCATCGCTGGCGACATCGGCTGGTGGCGGGATGGCGGAGGCCAGCGCGGCCGCAACGGCGTCGGCGTGGGCGTCGGCATCTGGTTGGGCGGCGGCGCTGGCACCGGGATCGGCAGATACAGCGGCGGGATGTGGTTCCGCGGGTGCGCCCGCCGCTGCTGTAGGCGTTGCCATCGTCGCTGCCGCGGGCATTTCCGGAAACACAATTTGCTTTTCAAACCGTACAATGCCCTTTTCCGCCAACCGCCGCAGCATGGGCCGGGCCAATTGCGTGGCCGCCATCACCGCCGCCTCTTCGCGCGGCCCGTCGCGCAGGCATTGGGCCACCGCGCCATAGGCCTGTCTGGCTTTGGGTGATAACTTGATATTGGCGCTGAACGTTTCCACGTCACGCGCTTCGGCCTTGAGGTGCAGCAACAGGCGCGTGGGCAATCGCGTGTTGCGTTTCACCGCCGCGGGCACCATGCACGAAAGCGTCACCCCCACCGGCGCCGCATAATACCGGCTGATCCAGGAGGCCAGGTCAAGCAAGTCCACCGGAACCGGCAGCACTTCGCTCAACACATCTTTAATATCTTTTATCGGGGAAGGCGGCCGGGACATTGGGGCACGCCGCCGGCGCGGGGCCAGCGCGGTGTCCAATGCGTTTTCGGGCGAATCTTCGTCACCAAAATCGAACAACGCGGCGGCATCTTCGGTGTTGTGCTGAGCCGCGGTGGCCTTTGCATCGGTGGCGGCGCGTTTTCTGGCTAGAAATGCCGGCGTTTCATGCGTTAGCGCGATCACGGTGCCAGTTGCGGAATGATTCCCCCGGCCCAGCGGCACGGTCACGCGCGACCCACGATGCACATCGGCCAGCAAATCCGACGGCACGGTATACGTAAGTTCGCTGTCGATCCGCTGGTCCACCGCCACCACCGCGTACAACGGCTGATCGACTGAAGCGACATCCATTTCCGGCTGAGGCATGACAAGCGTTTCCATGGGCATATTATAGCAGAGATACCCTAACATTTCCCTACCTGGGCCGAACATCCATGCCACCCTAATCCATTCGTCTCACTCCGCCCGTCCCCTGGGCGTTCTCCCTTCGTACTCGGCGCTCTCCACGCCTCAGCGTTTCTTTTAATTCGCCGGTGCGATGCCGTGCCCCCTGGGCCCACAAAGCGTGTCGAAAGCTTCCCACCATATTCCCATCATCCGCCGTCCCCCGTCCGGCAGTGGCCAATCTACGCCCCCCGTGTCTGCGCAATGGCCTTGTTCAATTGCAGCACCACCATTTCGCAGTCGTTGGCCGTTAAATGATTGTGAAATGGCAGCGCCACGGTGCGGTCGCTGGCGTATTCGGTCACCGGATAATCGCCGGGTTTGTAGCCCATTTCTTCCTGGTAAAACGGCTGCAGATGGATCGGCGGGAAGTAATTCGAACAGCCGATGTTGCACTTGCGCAACTGCTGCAAAATCGCGTCGCGATCGGTCACCGTGAAATCGTCGGTAAGCCGCACCACAAACACAAACCAGCTCATGGCGGTATCTTTATCGATGGTGGGCAGCACGATATGCGGATTGTCTAATAACAACTGAACATATTGGTGCGCCACGCGCTGCCGCTGGGTGATGATTTCCTCCAGGCGTTGCATTTGCGCCACGCCAATGGCGGCGTGAATGTCCGACAGCCGGTAGTTGTAGCCCAGGCGGTGATGCGCCAGCCAGCCCCCGCCGCCGTGCCGGCCCTGGTTGCGCAGACTGCGGCAGGTTTCGGCCAGTTCGCGGTCGTTGGTGACGATCATCCCCCCTTCGCCGGTGGTTATTTGTTTATTGGGATAAAATGCGAACACGCCGCAGCGGCCGAATGTGCCGGCCTTTTTTTCCTTGTACGCGCTGCCCAGGGCTTCGCAGGCGTCTTCCACCAGCGGCAATTCGTGCCGGGCGGCAATCGCAGCAATGTCATTCATGGACGCCGGGTTGCCAAACGCTTCCACCGCCAGAATGGCCTTGGTGCGGGGCGTGATGACGGCCGAAACCTTTTCCGGGTCCATGTTCATGGTTCGCGAGTCAATGTCAACAAACACCGGCCGGGCGCCGGTCATCAAAATGCTGTTGGCGCTGGCGATAAACGAAAATGGCGTCGTGATCACCTCGTCGCCGCGACCAACGTCCAGCCCCAGCAGACAGCAGTGCAGGCCGGCGGTACCGCTGGAAACCGCCACCGCTTCCCGCGTGCCTAAGTATTGCCGAAACTGGCTTTCAAATTCCGGAATGCGCGGGCCCAGCGAAAGATGCCCCGATTGCATCACTTCCACGACGGCTTGAATCTCGGCGGCCGTGATGTCAGGGCTGGACAATGGAATTCCGTGCGCTTTACTCATGGGCGTTGCGTCCTTGACCTTAGGCAATACATGCGGCAATGTAGCATTTGTCGCACATTTCCGCACGCCACGCCGGTTGCAGTGCAATGGAAATGATCGTTGTACCATTTTTATCGGCTTGACTAAAGTCCCGCGATTGCTATTCTAAAACGCTTACCATTGCCGAGAAGGCCCACATCCACCGTGATGAGGGTACGCCGGCTTAGCATCAGGCACGGCTGCGTGAACCATTGCGCACCGGCCAAACCATGGAGTCTTCATGTCCCGATATTTAGGTCCAAAGGTACGTTTGTCGCGCCGTCTGGGCGTGGCCGTCGCCGATCTTCCCAAGCACAATAAAACGGAATTTGTCGCCCCCGGCATGCACGGGATTCGCGGGCAGCGGTTGTCTGAATATGGCATTCGCCTGCGCGAAAAGCAACGCATGAAAGCCCATTACAGCGTGCTGGAAAAGCAGTTTCGCCGGTACATGGCCGTCGCCAAGAAGGCCAAGGGCAACACCGCTGT
>JAJZCU010000064.1 GCA_021828935.1 Planctomycetota bacterium
GGTTAAGAGGAGCCAAAACTCGGGGGATATAATCCGCAGCATCTGTTCGCTCCGGAGCACCTGTACGGGCCTTCCGAAGACCTCAAACGCCTCATTGATTCCGCCCATGAACAGGGCATGCGCGTGATTTTCGATGGCATCTACAACCACGCCCACCAGGATTGCCCGCTGGCCCAGATCGACCACGATTACTGGTTTCACCACGATCCGAAGGATCCGCGCTTTTCCTGGGGCCCGCAGTACAACTATGAACTTTGGGACGAGAAACTGCAGGTGCATCCGGCCCGCAAATTCATCACCGAAAATATCGCCTATTGGATCAGGGAATTTCATATTGATGGCATCCGCTACGACGCCGCGAAACAGATTGACAACTTTGACGCCCTGCGGCTGTTTCGCGAAACGGCGCGCAAGGCTGCCGGCGCCAAACCATTTATTAACATTGCCGAATATCTGCCCGAAGACCCGGCGCTGGTGACCGGCGAAAACCCGCCCATGGACGCCGTCTGGCACGATCAATTCTTCTGGCGAATTGCCGATGGAATTTTGGCCAATAAGCCCGTTGATTTCCCGGCTATCAAGCAGGTTATTGATCCGTCGCAGCGAGGCTTTACCGATTGCCGACAAGCGGTGAATTATGTGTCGAATCATGATCATCGTCGGCTGATGCCGCGGCTGGCGGAATACGGAATGTTTGACGGGGCCGCGTTTGGCCGGGCCAACCTGGCGTCTACCTTGTTGTTGACCGCCGTGGGCATTCCGATGATCTGGATGGGCGGTGAGTTCGGCGAGTGCAAGCCAAAATCAAATGGGCCCAGTAAAATCGACTGGAAATTATTAGACAATGAACCCAACCGCAACCTGCACAACCACTACCGGCGGATGATTCAGCTGCGCACGCAAAATGAGGCGTTGCAACAAAACTTTATACAATTCTTCTTTGAAGATCCCGCCCGCAATGTTTTGGCGTTTGTGCGGTGGACGGAACACGGCAAGCGGGTCGTGGTGATCGCCAATCTGCGCGACTTGCCGCAAAACGACCTGCATATTCCGAACATGCCCTGTGCCGGTCGCTGGCATGATTGGATCGCGGACCGGGCGGTTGACGTGCCAGACGACGGGTTGCGCATTGATTTGTCCGGGTTGGAAGCGAAGGTGTTGGTGTGGGACTGACGCGGCGCTGTGGCAAGATGGAAACCGTGGCTGTCAATTCACAACATTTCCCTTTTGCCCGCCGGTGGGTTAGTCTAGTCGCGCATGAACGTGACAAAAGATAACGAATCCGGCCCTGGCATTGCCATTGGCCCGTTGCAATGGCGGCCAGGTAAAACGCTGCTGCTGGTGGCCGGGCCTTGCGTGATTGAAGATGCATCGCTGTGCCTGCACATTGCCGGCCACGCAAAGGCGGTGTGTGGCCGCCTGGGCATAAGTTACGTTTTTAAGGCCAGCTTTGACAAGGCCAATCGGTCCAGCGTGAAAAGCTTTCGCGGCGCGGGCATGACCGCGGGACTGGCCACGTTAAGGCAAGTGCGCGAAAAATGCGCCGTTCCGGTAACCACGGACGTGCATGAAAGCGGGCAGGTGGCGGAAGTGGCGCGGGCGGTGGATTTGCTGCAGATTCCCGCTTTTTTGTGTCGGCAGACCGATTTGCTGGTGGCCGCGGGCGAAAGCGGGCGCGCCGTGAATATTAAAAAAGGTCAGTTTATGGCCCCGTGGGAAATGGGCAACGCGGTGGAAAAGGTGCGGGCGACGGGCAACCGTGCGGTGGTGCTGACGGAACGGGGCACGTTTTTCGGATACAATCGCCTGGTAAATGATATGACCGCCGTGCCGCAAATGCGGGCGCTGGGAGCCCCGGTGATCTTTGACGCCACCCATTCCACGCAACTGCCGGGGGCGCTGGGCACGGCTACCGGCGGACAGCGGGAATTCGTTCCGCTGCTGGCCCGGTGCGCCATGGCGGCGGGGGCCGATGGATTATTTTTGGAAGTGCATCCCACGCCGGAAAAAAGCGCCTCGGACGCGGCCACCATCTTTCCGCTGGACCAACTGGAAGGCCTGTTGCGGACGTGCCTGGCGGTGCGGGCGGCGGCGCATCTCGACGGCATTATTAACTAAGGAACAAGATGGCTGGACTGAAGAAAAAACGTGGATGCGGGTGGTTTGTGCTGTTGAGCTTTATTGGGCTGGTCGTCGCCGTGCTTATTGCCGCCGTGGTGCTGTGGTTTTCCATTGATGGCATCATACGTTCCAAGGTGCAAAGCACGGCCACCACCGCGGTGGGGCAGACCGTTACGCTGGGCGGCGTTGATTTAAGCCCCTTTGCGGGAAAACTGGCCATGAACAACCTGGTCATCGCCAATCCGCACGGTTTTTCCGATCCCTCGTTCCTGAAAATGGGCGCATGCAAAATTCATATGGAAACCATGTCGCTGTTGAGCTCAACGGTGCAGGTGCCCACGATTCAGATTACCGGTTCACAGGTCTACATTCAGCAGGATGGATTAAATAACAACCTGGCCGCTATTCTGAAGACCATTCGTAAAAATACGGCGGCCTCCGCCGCGCCGGCCCCCGCGCCCACGGCCAAACCCCAAGCCACCCCGCCGACCACCGCGCCGCAAGCCAGCGCCAAGAGCCGCGGCAAGGCGCTGCACGTCGGGCTGGTTACGTTGACCAACACCATTGCGCACCTGAGCATATCGGGCATTCCGGGCATCAAGCCGCGGACGCTCACATTTACACTGCCCGAATTGACCATGCATGATCCCACCAATCCCAACGGTCGGGCGTTGCGCATGGCCGATTTATTGGGACAGATTATACAGGCCATGGCGGCGCAGGTTTCGCAAGATCCACGCGTGCCTGCGGCGGTGCGGGCGGGCGCCAAACTGGCGTTGGACGCCTCGGGCAATAATTTGTCAGGCGCGGCGAACACTGCTGTGAATTTATTGGGAAAACATGCCCCCGCAGCGAAAGGGCTGATTAGCGGCATCGGCAATCTGCTCAATGGCGGCCCGCATAAGAGGCCCAAATAATGTTCGGCGCCGGGGCCGTGCATTGGGCCCCTCTGATGGTGGCCGCCGGTCGCGCGGCGCCACGCGGCCCCGGCCAGTTCCATCCCATCATGTGGGTGGACATTGCCATCTTTCTGCTGACCTACGCGGGCCTGGCCTTTGGCCATCTGCCGGGGCTGAAGACCGACCGCACCGGCATTGCCATGCTGGGCGCGATCGCCATTTTGCTGCTCGGTCGGATGACCTTTCCCCAGGCCATGCACAGCATCAGCTTTTCCACGCTGGCGCTGTTGTTTGGCTTGATGATGATTTCCTCACAACTCCACCTGGCGGGCTTCTACCGCGGGGTAATTGACCACATCCTGCGCCTCGACGGCCGCCCCTGGACCACCTTAATTACCATTGTCGTGGTTGGCGCGGCGCTTTCGGCCTTGTTTGCCAATGACATTGTTTGCCTGGTCTTCACGCCGGTGTTATGCATCGCCATGAAACGCTGTGGGCGGGACCCCATTCCTTATTTAATAGCCATGGTTACTGGTTCGAACATTGGCTCTGCCGCGACGCTCATCGGCAACCCGCAGAATATGCTCATAGGCCAGACCGCCCACATCGCGTTTGGCCGCTATACGCTGATTGCCGCGCCGCTGGTGATCATCTGCCTCGCCATTGATGTCCTGGCGGTGGCGTTGGTGTACCGCAAGCGCATCTTTGCCGGCAATGGCAACGGCGCAAATGCGCCGGAACAAGCCGCTGGTAGGCAGGGCGGAAAAGGGCGCGAAAGCACCGACAGCGGCGGCGGCGGCGGAGATGATTCCGGGCAGCGTGTCGATAGGCAATCCATCTTCAAAACGCTGGTCATCATGCTGGCGCTGCTGGTGTTGTTTGTTATCGGCAGAAATTTTGGCCTGCACCGCGACGTGGCGGCGCTGGGGGCGGCGGGGCTGCTGCTGCTCACGCGCAAGCATGAAACCCAAGAGTTGATCGCCCATGTGAACTGGAAATTGGCGCTGTTATTGATCGGGCTGTTCATTGTTATTGGCGACTTGGAGTTGCACGGGCTGTTGCAGATGGGCCTGGCAGCGTTAAAGCACATGGGCATCCACATCTCACACCCGTGGCCACTGACCGCCGTGACGGTGGCCTTGTCCAACGTGGCCAGCAACGTTCCGGCAGTGTTGTTATTAATTCCGGGCATACAGGCCCACGGCGGGCGCGCTGAAAACAGTTGGATGATCCTGGCAGTGGTGAGCACCTTTGCGGGCAACTTCTGCCTGCTGGGATCGATTGCCAACATTATCGTGGCGGAACAGGCGCGGGCGCAAAAAGTAAAGATCAGCTTTTGGGAGTTTTCAAAGGTGGGGATTCCCGTGACCATCATCAGCGCCGGCCTGGCGGGCTTGTATTTGAGCTTTGTGCGGTGAGTTATAGCGCGCGGCGCCGTATGACACATTTTTCCCCGGCAGCATGGCGCCGCACCAGAGAAAGAAAAAAAAGCTGAGGCGCGGAAGGCGCTGAGAACAAAACGAGATTGGCGGCGCCGGGCGGCGTGATACGAATGTAAGCGGCGTAGGTCAGGAGTGCGACCCGTTGCGGCAAGCTTTACTGAAACACATGGTCACATGCCGCGGCGCGGCAGGCCGATTGCTGCGTGCGCAAAAAAAGCGGCCCGCTTTTGTTCGGGCCGCTTCGCTGCGTTCGCGTTGGCAAGTCATTCTTGTCAACTAATTAACGTTTAAAACTTGTTGCCGGTGATGCCGGCGCCGGTCGTGGCGGGGGCGCTGCGCATTGTGCCGCTGTCACTGGTTTTGCCGGCGTTTACCACTTGGCTGTCAGAACGGTCCCAGGAATCGCGCACTGCGTGTTTGGCCTGTTCCCAGGTCAGGGGGCAACTGCCGCGGCTGGTTTCCCAATTGTTGCGCATTTCAGGTTCCACGTCATTAAACTTTTTGCCTTGATAACGTGTCCGGGATTCCCAGCCATATTGATACGCAGGTGCGTAATCGTCGTAGCTGCGGCCGGCCTGGTAGTACGGCTTCTTAGTGTAGTTATTGCGCCAATGGTCGTGTTCAACGGTGGGATTGACGTGCTCAGCCACGCCCTTGCCGGCCAAACCGCCGACCACGCCACCGACGATTGTGCCGATCGCGGCGCCCACGGCCACGCCAACGGGGCCGCCAACCGCGCCCGCCATGGCGCCAATCGCCACGCCCGTGCCAACACCGCCGGCCGTACCGCCTACAGCCGCCCCCACGCCGCTACCAACGGGGTGTGCACCCGGCGCGCCCGTGATCGGATCGCGATTGGCATCGACCGCATCCGGAGCGTGCGGGTCTTTGTTGGGATCCGTGACCTTACGGGTTTTATTCGTGTTCAGATCCACGTTGCTGCTGGCCAATGGGGGATTGGTGACAGCGGGATTGTTATTATTAAGCTGGTCCGCCATGGGATGTTTCCTTTCGGAAGAGTTGATTTTTTGACCCGTCACGCTGACGGGATTTCCGAGATACGGTAGAGCAAAGGCGGCGCCAGGCGCGACGCGTCCCGGTATCGTGTTATCGCCGAGCAGAGGTATGCGCCGTTCTTGCGGCGCGTAAAGCGCCGCTTCATGGCGTCGGGGTTTAGTCGGAAAATTTTCAAGTCGCCCCGCCCGGAGAATTGTCCTGTGCCCCGTCGCTGCGCACCGCTGGCGGCGCGATCGCGCTTTTCCGGCGTACCGGCGCCCTACCTTCTGACTCCGTGGCGCGCCAGCCATTTATTCGCCGCCAGAATGGGATTGTCATTTATTTCGATCCGTTGGTTGGTGATCAACGCCAGCGTGCGCACGGCATGCAGCCGCAACGGCAGGGGCAGTTCCTGGTTATCGATGCGTTCGGCGATGTCTTTTAACGCCCGCAGTTTTAAGTGCTTGAGATAGTGGCCGAAATCATCCAGAAAGAACGCCTCATTCCCTATGATTTTATCGGGTTCCAATATCGGCACATGCAGGCCGCTGTGATGCGGCAAAAGGGAATGCAACGCGGCGCCAAGGCGCGATTCCACAGCTTCAATCATGCGCGAAGCGGAACTGTAAATCCGCGGCGCAGAATCCAGCGCCTCGCCGGCCATGAATGTAATCAAATGCGTGAGGGCCTTGTGGTGTTCGGTGACCATGGCGTTGGCCCGCTCCTCAAGTTCGGGATCTGGCGGGCAGAGCTGATCACGCGTGAGCTCAATGCGCAGCGGCGTATCGGTGCGCGGGGTCTTACGGGTAATGACCGAAGCAATGCTGCTGGCCACCTGCGCCCGCCTGCCCAGCGGCCCCAGCTTCCATTTTTCAATTAAATAACGCAAAATACTGGTGTGCTCAAATTGTTCCTGCACCAGGGCCGCTTCCACCCATGGCGAAATTAATATCGCCGGCACCCGAACGCCCAGTTGGTCAAACGTCCATTGGTCGCGCCGATCATCCGGCGGCGCGATGGCCGGCGGTTGCATATGATCATAAAACCCGCCGTGTTCATCGTATACCATAATAAACAACGTGCTGTTCCACAGGTCGGGATTGGCGCGCAGGGCGTTGTATACGTCGGCCAGCAGACGCTGGGCTTTCATCACGTCGTGCGGCGGATGGTCGTCGTTTTCGTCGGCCCCCTTGTAATCCGGTTCAATGAGGCAGAACTGAGGGAAATCATCCTCCCGACCGCGGGCGTCGGCGAAAAACTGCGACATGTAAAAGTAGCGGGCCGCATTGATCGGCTGCCGCTGGCTGCACAGCACGGCGCTCTGCGGAATATCATGAAAATAAATTTTCCAATCAATATTCTGTTCCGTCAGACGGTCAAACAGCGTGACCTGCTTTTGCGCAAACCAGCCGCCGACATCCGGGTCCTTCTCCCGTTCGCTGGGCATTTCCACGCGACCGGAGGACGTTCCGCTGAGCGCAAAAAAGCGATTGGGCCAGGTCGGTCCGGGCACGGCGGCAAACCAGTGGTCGCACAAGGCAAAGGCGCGGCCCAGGCCATGTAGCGCGGGCAGAAAATCCAGCGGATAGTAGGACATAATAAACGCCCGCTCTTCGGGCGTGCTGTCGGGATTGGACAGAACAAAGTCCCGCACAAAGCCGCCGTTGTTGTCCGAGAGTTGCCGGGCGACATCCACATGTTCATGCCGCGGGTCCAACAGCATCTGGCGTTGGCGCGTGACATTTTGCACAAAACTATTTCCGTCATCATCCTTGTTGCAGCGGGGATGCGCCGGGTCATTGCCCTCCATGTTCGGGTAAACTTCTTTGAAACACCCCATCATTTGATCAAAGGAATGATTTTCCAGCATCAGCAACACAACGTGCTTGATGGGATCGGCATTAGGTGTGGGCATTTGGAAGTTCTCCGGTGATTCATTTATAGAATGTATGGCGGCATTCCCGCGTTGCCAATGTGACGTCCCGCGGTAAGGTTCCGCAACGCGAAGAAACTGTAGCGCGGGTGGGGCGGCAAGACAAAGTGATGAGCGGGGTCACGGTGGTGCGGGCCGGGTCAACGGGCCCGAATTCTAGGCGGAGGCATCGAAAAACTCTGCCAGCGCGCCCATGAAGTCACGGAAGCGTACTTAAAGACGCCCAAGGACCGCGCGCCGGTTGCCAGGTTGAAAAACACGAAGGCGGCGCCTGCGCGGCGTACACGATCGCGTCGGCGTTCCGATTCCAAATAAATGCACGGTTAAAAAACTGGGTGTCGCTCATTGCAATATTAGGAGGCATAAGTGCCCCGCGCGTCAAGGCCGTTGTCCGCGATGGCCAGGAGTCGTGCCGTTTTTTGCGAAAAGCTGTACAGGGTGTTAAAGTTTGGGTTATGAAAAACATCCATCGCATTACATTTAACCCCAGGCAATGCGGGGGGCGCCCGTGCATCAGAGGCCTGCGCATCGGCGTGAAGGACGTGTTGGAAATGCTCGCCGCCGGCGTTTCTGAGCCGGAAATTCTTCAGGATTTTCCTTATCTGGAAGCGGACGACATCAGAGCGTGCCTGGAATACGCGGCGGAAGAAGTTGATCATGCCGTGTTCTCCGCGGCAGAGGGTTGAACACGCTCATGCGTTTCATCCTATACGGCGGCATTGCGCCGCGCCGGCGAAAAAAACGCTGAGGCGCCCGGAACCCTGAGCACGAACGGAGGGCGGTCCGGTGGGCGGGCTTCCAGCCTGCCGAACCAATGGCCATAGTAAGATTTCTATGCGCCATGCACTGCGCCTTGCGCCAGCCTCCGATCCCCATGCGACGCCGAGGCTCACGAAAAATTTCCGGCCAAGATGGCCGCCCCCATGTAGAGGATGGTCTTTATGAAAAATGCCGCGGTTGCCCAACGCTTTTATCAGGCCGCTGATGTGATGGGTTTATTGGGAGAAAACAGCTTTAAGGTGGGCGCCTTTCGCAACGCGGGCCGGGCTTTGGAAGCGCTCACCGAAGATATTGAAGTGCTGGCGCAGCAGGGGCGGCTGAAGGAAATTCCGGGCATTGGCCAGAGTTCGGCGGAAAAAATTCAGGAATTTTTGCGCACTGGCGCCATCGCGGAATTTGACGATCTGTCGCGGGACGTACCCGCGGGGGTGGTGCAGATGATGGCCGTGCCGGCCTTGGGGCTTAAAACTGTTCATATGTTGTCTTTT
>JAJZCU010000065.1 GCA_021828935.1 Planctomycetota bacterium
TTTATTGGCATGTGCGGTATCATGGTCCAAGAATGCACCGTTAAGTTGGCGCGATGCCGGGCGGCGCTGCCTCTCTGCGCCGCGTTGGCCACGCTGATGCTGGGCGGCTGTCAGGTCGCGTATCTTTTGTTCGGCCAGGGCAGGCAGGCGGCGGCGTTTAAACTGCCCAAAGACGTGCGCGTTCTGGTGCTGGTCGATGCCGCGCCCAATAGTGGCATGCCCATTTCGCTGCCCCGGCGCCTGGGGCGAAGGATCGCGGTCCGGCTTTTTCACCACAAGGTGGAGACGGATTTTGTTCCGCAATACCGGGTGATGGCGTTGCGACGCGCGGTACCGGCGTTTGCCCATTGGTCCATTGCCAAGGTCGCCCGGAAATTTGATACAAACCTTGTTATTTATGTGTTCGTGCGCCATTTTACGGTGCAGTTGGCCAGTGATAACCAAGTCACCGATGGCGCTGCGACCGCGGAAGTCAAAGTGGTCAGCGCCGATGGGCAACGTCTTTGGCCGGTGCGGCCCCCGGGGGAACACCCGGTGACGGCCGTGGTGCGTTCGGGCCTGGCACGCGACCAGAGCGTCAGCCAGGTGCGGAGCCATTTGCTTACCGTGCTGGCTCGGCGTACGTCGCAACTGTTTTATTCCTATGAAATACGCAGCCAGCCGCGCATGCCTCATCCGCAAAAGTGACATGGTTGCCATTTTCCACGGCGCCGCCGATGGCCCGAAGACTGCCCACGCCGAAGAACAGGAACACCGCCGTGCCAGGAGGCGCTTTTCATTGTGAATCATTGCGGCGCCGCCGCGAGCATTTCGCGCTGCTCACGCGCCTGCGACGCATGCAGGAGTCAAACAGTCCGATGTGCGACCCTCTGCGCGCGGGGGTGCTGGATTTTATCGACCGCTGGTTGCCCGTGAGCATACCGGTGGAGCCCACTGACGCGGCCACCGGCCACCCGGCCCCCCATTGTTTTTCCGGGGAACAATTGCGCGCCCGAATTCTCGATGCCACCCAGGCCGTGCGGCGGTCAGGCCAGAAAGGCCTGGCCCTGCACAATGCGATCCAGCGGCGCGTGGCGGCAATGGGCATGGAATTTGGCTTCCGCGGGGTTCTGGAGTCTGCCATCTGTCTGCCTGTCCGTGGCGGTTCCGGCGGAGCGGTGGAATGCGGCAATCACGGGGCTGCCTCCGGCACTCGACGTTGTCGCGTGGATGTGGCATGGGCCCTGCGACGCGATGTGGCCGCCGTGTTCGAAATCGACAGCACCGTCAAGGCGCATTCATTTGACAAACTCATGGCCGCCGCCGCTCCGTTCAAGTGCTGGATCTATTTTGGACCCAACCGTTGGGCCTTCAAAGAATTCGTGCGACGAAACGACCCAGTCGGCGAAATTCTCAGCGTGGCGGCGCCGCACGGGTTTACGCCATCGGGCGCGGCAGAACATTTTCGCGAACGCGCGGCAGTTTAGTCCCCCGGCGCAAGCTTGCACCGTTGTCAATTTCCCATTGGACGCACGGCATGATGCCCGTATAATTTCAAGCAACTGCGTTTCCTTGGCGGCTTATGATTTTACCGTATTCATCCGACCGTAATGACAACCGGGAAGATTTTGACGCATGGCGGCAGCGCCTGCTTGATGAAACCAGCCGCTTCATCGAATGGGGGCTGGCTCATCCCGAGGTGGTGCAACAAATTCCCAACGCGCCGGTTGGAAAGGCCAATTTTTCCACCCGCGCCAGAACCCTTTTTTGGTCGGTGCTCTTTAGCAGCCACTATGGTCCGGCCGAAGATTAACCCGCCGACAGCAACGCCAGAGCACAGGCCCGGGGTCGGCCCCATGGAGAACAAGCGTTATGGCCCAAGTCGCCACCGTGAGTCGAATGGAACGCAACAAGCCGCTGTTTATCGGCCTGCTCTGCGCCATTTTTGCCGTCTGGTTTGCCTACGACGGCTGGCACAATTGGCCATTGCAGGATAACGCCATGGTGCAACGTGTCGTGAAAAGCCCCAAAGTGATCCGCCGCGATAAGCTGATTTTGCAAAAATGGCCCGGCTACAACCAAGCCACCGGAGCACAAATTTCCCAAGCCGGCCAACTGGTTCACGAAAATAACTTCAGCGGGTGGCATTCCGCCACGGACGTCGCTTTTCAAAAGGTTATCGTGGTTTTCCTGGCGGCAGTGGCGGTGGGCGCCATCGCCTGGTACGTGAAGGGCCGCAAACGCCGCATCTCGGCGGACGAGCAGGGCCTATCGCCGGCTGTCGGCAGCGTGATTCCCTGGGATCGCATCACGACAATAGACAACACGCGGTGGCCCAAATCACGAATTGTTATAATAACCTATCACGACTCGGCAAACACGCCGCAGAAAATCAAACTTGATGATTATGTGTACGACAACCTGCGACCCGTACTCAACGAAATCGCCACACGCGCCACCCTCGCGGCCATGTTGCCGCCGGTGAATGCAGCCTCGCCAGAGACAGCGTCAGAGCCGGCAGGCCGTTAAATTCGCGGGCCAAAAGGCCCCAGTCGCCGCATCGCGCGGCGGGAAACCGTGTGGCGCATCCAAGCGCTTTTGCAAGCACACCCCTTCTGGCGTACCCTTCACGCATGGCCATTTTCAATCTATTAAAGAACCCGGAAACGTACCAGCCCTGCCGGCAGGACATGCTGGTGGATACGGAGTTTCGCACGTATTGGCTGCAACATTTTGCGCAGCATTTTGAGATTGTGGCGAAGCTGGCCGTTGAACACTACGGCGCCCACCGGACCGCCGATGTCGATTCGTGTAAGCAGGAGCTGCGCCGGCAGTTGGACATAACCGGTCAAGATCCAAACCGGTTCGGCGAACTGAACCTGCTGACGCTGGACATGCTCCGCCAGACGGTGCTGCGCGCGTATAACCTCCCGGACCCATTTAAGACGCTCAAAACCAGGGAAAACGCCGCCATGCTGCGGTTGTATCCACAAATTGTTGCCGAGGCGGACCGCATTGGAGATCCCGCCGAAGCCCTGCTGCTGCTGGTGGAAGGCATTTTTGCCGGGAACATTTTTGATCTGGGCGCCAGCAGCACGTCGCAGCTTTTTAGCGCCAACTCCCCGGATTTCACGCAAATTCGTCGGGATCTGGCGAATAAGCGCCCGTGGTTGGTGGACCATTTCGCGGCCTTTTCTGAACAGTATTTGCGGCGCGGGACGTACCGCAAGGCCATCTTCTTTCTTGATAACGCCGGCAGCGATGCGGTGCTGGGCGTGTTTCCATTCGCCCGTTTTTTGGCCGCGCGCGGCGCGACCGTCGTTCTGGCCGCCAATGACCAGCCCGCGCTCAATGATTTAACTTATGAGGAATTGGGGCCGCTGCTGCGGGAGGCCGCCGCGCTGGACCCAACGCTGCGCAACCAATTGGAGCGCGGACAGATCGTGCCTTTGAATTCGGGCGGCACTGCGCCATTAATTGACTTGCGCGAAGTGTCTGACGCCTGCAATGCCGCCGCCGCCGATGCGGATATTGTGTTCCTGGAAGGAATGGGCCGCGGGCTGGAAAGCAACTTCGACGCCGCGTTTACCTGCGATGCGGTAAAATTGTGCATGATTAAAGAACCCATTGTGGCCCAACGCCTGGGGGGCAAAGTTTTTGACGTGGTATTTCGGTACGACCCGGCGGAGGGATAATGCGCACCCGGCCACCGCGAGCGACGGCTCGATCATTTGATCTCTCGGCGCAGGGCATAAAGCTGGTGCAATGCGGCCTGGTCCTTTGGCCGGCGCAGGTATTCTTTAATCTTAATCAGGTCGTCAAGCCCGATCGCACGTATGGCCATTTCCCCGGCCTGAAAAGCAGTTGCATTTGACGACAATTGTTCATACCCGCCGATTGGCTCGACGTAACCAAGCAAATCAAAATCTCCTGCCGTGGTGATGAAGGTGAAATTGTTGCCAAGCGCAAGCGATTGGGCATCCAAGCGAAATTGCAGGTCCGGGGGCGCCCCACGCAGGGTCGGTTTGAGCTCCAGTAGCGCGGACGCCAAGCGGGCCAGGTTTTCCCCGCTTCGCCGATAGCATACGTCCACATCAAGCGTGACGCGTGAGCTGCCGTACAATACTTCAGCCTGTCCGCCGATGACAAGAAACTCCACGCCATGGCGCAGGAGAATTTCGCAGATGATTTCAACTTCGCTTTTCTCGGTTCTGTCGGCCAATTTCCAATACCCGTAAAAAACTTCGCCTGGCGCGTGACGCTTTCATCAGACGGTCATGCACGCTTAACCGTAAATTTTCACGAATCAGCGACACGTCCACACCGTTTTCATCCTGTTCGGCGAAACGCCCAGACCGCTCAAAATAATCCAAAAAATTTTCCATAAAATCATTATATCCGTCCGCATATCGCCGGGGAACGACATCGCAATGTCCGCGCAGCCCCGCCAGGCCAAATGCTGGAGCCATTAAAACTCACCGCTTAAAATGTCCCAGGGTTGCCCGGCGGATTTGTCTGATGGGCAGCTTCACCACGGCCCGGTCAAACGTCATTAAGCCGCCCAATTCCTGCTCCTGGTCCATCAATTCGGTAAACACGGCCGCGGAGATGCCCTTGGTACGGCGCAACTGGTACGCTTCCTTCCAAAAAAGCCGATAGCGCGCCAAGGCCTGTGCCGTGGTCAGTATCTGGGGACCAGGCCGCAGTGCCGCCCATTCATGGCCACGGATGTAATTGCGCCCGAACCCGCCAAATTCGCCGCTGATGGCGGCCCGCGTGGCCGTGGGTTTGCGGCTCTCTGGCTGCGGATAGTGGTGCGTGTCAATGATGTTTCCAACGCCCTTGTCAAACCAGCCGCTGGCGTCATCAACCAGGCGCGATGGATCTGTTTTGTTAATTAATTTGACAAGTTGTGGCGTATTATGTTCGCCCCAACCCTCATTGAACAGGGTCCATACCACCACGCTGGGATCATTGCGCAAATCGCGGATCATGGCCAGAAGTTCATGCCTGTACTCCCGTTTTTCAGCGGCCGTCTGCGGACCATTGGCCGGCCACCAATGCCGCGACGAAAGAATTTCCCGCGAAATGGCCGCCTTCGATGTTCCGGCCTTGGGGGCCCAGGCCGCGGGCATGTCCTGCCATAACAAAATACCCAGCCGGTCGGCCCAATAATAAAAGCGCAGCGGCTCGACAATCTGATGCACGCGAAACATATTAAACCCCATTTTCTTCGCGGCTAAAATATCAAACTTTATGGCGCGGTCCGTCGGCGGCGTGTAGAGGCCGTCGGGCCAGTAGCCTTGGTACAGCGTGCCGCGCTCAAACAACGGCTTTCCATTCAGCAGCACTTCCGTGTGCCCGCCAGTTCCCGGCCCCACGGAAATCGACCGCATGGCAAAGTAACTATGCACATGGTCGATGGGCCTCCCGTGGCGCAGAATTGCGACCGCCATGTGATACAAAAACGGCGACGTCGGCGACCACAGCTTGGGATGTGCAATGTGCAGCGCCAGGGTTTTTCCCGGTGGTCCAACAACCATTGCCGAGCCCGCAGCCCCCCCGCCCGCCAGCGCCACGAAACGACAACCGGCGGTAGGCCCGCGCGTCCGCACGCGGACATACAACGTTTTCCCTTGAACGTCCGGCGTAATAACCAGGTGCGTGATGCTGGTTTTGCCCACCGGTTCCAGCCAGACCGTGCCCCAAATGCCGCTGCATTCGGTAAAGAACATGCCGTGCGGTTGCAGCACCTGCTTGCCGCGCGGCTCAATTTTTTCCCCATCCGGGTCCCACACGCTAATGCGCACGGTCTGCCGGCCAGTGGACTTAAGCTGCTTGGTAATATTTTACGTGAACGGCGTGTACCCGCCGGTGTGCGTTCCCGCCAATGTACCGTTTACAAATACCCGCGTCTTCCAGTTTGCGGCGCCAATATGCAATAAAATTTGTTTGCCGCGCCAGGCTGCCGGCACGGAAAAGTTCCGCTGATACCACAGCTTCTCTTTTGGCCCAAGCCGCTTCATCACGCCGGACAATGCGGACTGGTACGGATAAGGCACAAGTATTTTGCGATGAAATGGTCCCGGCGCAACCTTTTTTCGCGGCGTAACGCAATAGCTCCACAGCCCGTTCAGATTTTTCCATTGCTGCCGGCGCATTTGCGGTCGTGGATAATGCGCCCACGCATGCTGCGGCCCCACCGCCGCCGCCCATTGCGTTTTTACGGGCGCGTGGCCCATTTGCCAAGGGACATGGCGTGCGGCCAAAGCGGCCACGGACATGCTGATCACGCCACAAACTGATCCCCAAACCGCAGCGCGGCTTACCTTATTTATTAAAAATAATTGTTTCATGAGCGCCCTTACAAACGTCCTTCATCGACTAAAAGCCATCCGGCACAACCAAGCGCCGGGTAGCGGATATTTTCCCATGCCTTAACGGTCTTGGCGGCAGGCAAACGCCGGTTCGCGTTTTTGTCCGCTTGCGCCCCCACCGTTATTTAATAGAAAAAATGCGCGCCCAAATTCCAATAGGCATAATGTTCCGGGGCCTTGTAATCCACATGATCATCGCAATACAGCACATTTTCCTTCACGTCGCCCCGAAACATGGCCGTCATCGCGCCACGCGCGGCGGGGCTAAAGCCCGTTACGGTCCACTGTTGTCCATGGTTGAACGCAACCTTCGGGCCGCCGCCGGGCCCGCCCCCGGGCTGCACCCATGTGGCGTCGGCCATCAGGGGCGGGTCGCTGTCAAACGCATTGCCCCGGGGAAACTGGCGCGCGTTCATGCAAATTGTGCCGGGCAAGGGCATTGGAAGCCTCCGGGTGCAGTATAATCGTCGGTCCGTGCATTTCAAAGGTCCAACACGTCTAACTGTACTGTTCAAACCATGGCCGCCGCGGGTATGCTTTGGTCGCACAACGACTTCATTACCCGTGCAAGGACCATTGTCATGAACAAGCCATTATTAGCAATCTTCATTGGCATTTCGGTCACCGCCGCGGGCTGTCGGCATCGCAGCAGAAGTGCGGCTTCCGCGCCGCCGCCAACGCCGCCTGCGGCTCAAGGCCCCATGGTTATAAAGCCGCTGAACACGCCGACGTATTGGGCGTTTGCCCGAAAAATACAAGCCGCCGTAAAATCGCGCAATCCCGCCGCCATCAACGCCTGCATCGACTTTCGCCAGACCGTCATCAACGCCATGAAAGGCCTCAAACTTTCACCCCGACAAAAGCGCGATGTGCTCCGCGGCGCCATGGGCCAACAAACGCTCGGCAAAACGCTGTCCAACGTCGTTAGCGCCGGCGGTTCTTATACGCTGCTGGGTGTGCGCAGCTTTAACGGCCAGCCGCGGGCGGTATTTCGGATCAAAACCGCGACGGGAATTCTTAATTATGACGAATGGGTGATGACGCGCCTGCCCAACGGCGCGGTGGTTTGTCCGGATATCTACGCCGCCGCCACGGGTGAAATGGTAAGCCAGACCATGCACCGGAGCATGGTGCTGCTGTTTGCCGCCTCCAAGCGCACTTTTTGGCAGCGCCTAACCGGCGCCGACAGCCAGTTTGCCAAACATTCCGCCGGACTTAGTGCCATGGACCACGATCTGGCGGCCGGGCATCTCGCGGCTGCCATCAGGCAATACCACCAACTGCCGCGGGCGCTGCGCCACGACAAAATCGCTATTATTATCTGGTATTCCGCCTGCGCGCGCGTGTACCAGAGCACCGGCAGGAGAAAACAGCAGATGCTCAAGGCCAGCGCCGTGCTGAATCATTTTTATCCGAATGATCCGGCGGAAAATTTACTGGATATTGAAACATTCCTAATTCAACACAAGTACCAGCGTGCGGCCCAGTACGCGCTGCGCGTCAGCAACGATGTCGGCGGCGACCCGTATCAACTGGCGATGGCGGCATCCATTGAATTGAAAGCTGGCACAGCCCACGCAAGCGCCATCGCGCAGCGCTATGCCGACATGGGCCAACGCATGGCGCCGCCGGATTTGCACGCCTATTGGGCTGATGTCACGATCAGCTTAAAAAACAAGGATTATTGGCGCGTCACCACGGTCCTGCTGGCCATTGAGAAGACATTCCACATACCGCTGAAGAATCTGCGCAAGGCGCCCTTGTACCATGGATACGTGCAATCGCCGGCGTACCAAACGTTTCTCAAACAAAACGCGGCAGCTGCCAATGCGCCGTTTCACGCGCGATAGCAGTTTTCGGAGCATTTGTGGAGGCAGTCGCGGGCCATGCTCGGCTTACCACTGCCCGCCTATAGCGCGGCCAGCAGATCGCGCCAAGCTTGCCGGTGGAAAAGGCCTACCCGCGCCGCGTCAAGTTGCGCTCCAATCTCACGCAAGTATTCAGAGCGCCCGTGCTCGCCGAGAATAATCAGGGCCACCTCAAGGAACGCCATGAACGGAAAAATGTAAATATTTAGCCCAGTTGAAAATTGCTGCTTAATCATCACATCAAGGGCCTCTCGTTGCGCAACGGGCATGGCCGAGCGCAGGATAAACAACAGAGCCTGCACGCCATTTTGGCGACATCCAGGAATTTTATCTTGGACCTGCCGGAGCGTCAGCTCCCGGTCCTTGGCGTCAATTGCCAAGACAATTTTCCCGGCGCTGGCCTTGAGCATCTGCT
>JAJZCU010000066.1 GCA_021828935.1 Planctomycetota bacterium
CGTTAAACACCAACACGCTGTTTGTGGCCGAAGTGCTCAAGGCCCTGGATTACTTAAAAGAACTGGGCATGGCCGACTGCCTGAAGCTGCTGCACTTTCACTTGGGCAGCCAGATTACCAACATACGCACGGTGAAAACCGCGCTTAATGAGGCCGCCCGCGTGTACACCGAATTGGTGCGGGCCGGCGCGGGCATGGAATATCTTGACGTGGGCGGCGGCCTGGGCGTGGACTACGACGGCAGTCAGACCAATTTTGAAAGCAGCATCAATTACACGTTGCAGGAATACGCCAGCGACGTGATCTTTCGCGTGAAAACGGTCTGCGATGAGGCCGGCGTGAAGCACCCGACGATTATCAGTGAAAGCGGCCGGGCCATGGTGGCCTATCACAGCGTGTTGGTGTTTAACGTGCTGGGCGTGAGCGGGTTTGACTTTGACGTTCCGCGCGAACTGCCCGCGGGCGAAGAGGTGCCGCAGCCGGTGCGGGATTTATTTGAGGCCAACCGCGAGATTACCAAGAAAAATTTCAACGAGATCTACAACGACGCCGTGCAGCAGCGCGACGAGGCGCTGAATCTTTTTAATTTAGGCTATCTGACGCTGGAACTGCGCAGCCTTACGGAAAAATTGTTCTGGGCCATTTGCGTAAAAATTCTGCGGCTGCTGAAAGACGCGGACTACGTGGGCGATGATTTTGAATCGCTGGAAGCCCAGTTGTCGGACACCTATTTTTGTAATTTTTCATTGTTTCAGTCGATGCCCGACAGTTGGGCGATCAAGCAACTCTTCCCGGTGATGCCCATTCACCGTTTGAAGGAAGAACCGCTGCGCCGCGGGGTGCTGGCGGACATTACCTGCGACAGCGACGGCAAGGTGGATTCATTCATCGATTTGCGCGACGTGAAAAAGACGCTGGAACTGCATGAATACAACGGCAGCGACTATTTTCTGGGGGCGTTTCTGGTGGGGGCTTATCAGGAAATATTGGGCGACCTGCACAACCTGCTGGGCGACACCAACGCCGTGCATGTGCATATGGATGAAACCGGCGATTTGCACGTTGAGGAAGTGGTGCGCGGCGATACCGTGCGCGAAGTATTGCAGTATGTGCAGTTTGACGCGGATGAACTGCTGAAGCGCATGCGCAAAGATGTGGAACGGGCGGTGCGGGAAAAGACCATATCGGTGGAAGAATCCACGTTATTAATGAAATTTTATGAATCAGCGCTGGAAGGGTACACGTACCTGGAAGAGCCGCACGGCCGATGAACGCCCATATCCGCATCTCTTTCCAATAGCCGCCCCAGGCCATTGAACAGCTCACAGCCGCCGAATGCCGCTGGGGCGCATGCGGGCCCATCAACGGGCGCAAGCCTGTTGTCGCATAACAACCTTGCTCCATACAGAAGCGTCCGCGTTCGCCGGCCGTCGTCCCCCATCCGCGTGATCAGCCATCAGCGGTTTATTAAATTGGAGGCGCCACCGCCGTGGTACAACCATAGGCAAGGGAACCGCGGATGGCCCAGAGGCGCCCCCGGATGAACGCGGATACCAAGGAAACTCAAGGTGGCAGTTGGCAAACAGCGGGGCGGCGCGTCGATTTCGGTTTGGAATGTTTATGATGTAATCTGTCGGGGAAGTTGGGCGTGTCGTCCCTATCCGCGTGATCGGGGTCGCCTCTGGGCCGTCTGCGGTTTACACGCTCCCCCGTCGGCTGGAACGGGGCGCGGCATCTCCTTCCGCACGGCGGCCCGCGTACCGCACGGCGTTAGGGGGCGTCCCATGGGACAATAATAAGTATCGGTTTCCTTATTATATAGGAAGGCGGCCTTGTCCAGTTTTTTGGACTGCGGACAGATCGGCAGGGATATTCGCCTGGGCTCTTCCACGGGCACGGTGAGGTCGGGCCGCGGGGCTGGATTATCAGGGAATTCCTGCCGGGCTGGAATCAGCGCTTCCACCTGGCGTTCTTCCAATGCGGCCAGGTCCGCGCCGTTGTTAAAACCACTGTCCGCTAAAAGCTGGGCTGGCTTTTCGCCGAATTGTTCTTCAATCCGATCCATCGCCGGAACCACGGCCGCTTCCTCATTGGCGCCGGCCACCACCTCAATGTCCACGATGAATCCGCCCTTGGTTTCCGTCGTGACCACAGGGGTATAATTCGGGGCATACCCGCCATTTTTATTAGGCAACACGCGGGCATCCGGGTCCGCCAATGGAATCTGTGGCCCTTTGGCGGATAAATCTGAACGCGAACCCCGCTTTTCCTGAATCTTCTCCAGTTGCGCCTTGGCGTCCTGGAGCCGGGCCTTCCGTTCCTCTAATGTCCGCAGATTCTCCGGCAGTTGGCCGGGCGTGGATTCCGGGCCAAAAAGTTGCGCATCGCAATGCTCCTCGGCCTGGGCCTCAGTGAATAATTCCTCGATCTGCTTGTCAACGTTCGCCAACAACTCCTCAAGCTTCGGCGCGCGGGCGGTATTGGAGCGGGCATTACAGGCCAATATCCGCGTGCCATCGGTACAGACCTGATTTAACCAGGCCACCCCCATGGCGCGGGCCCGATGAACCGTCTGCTTCATTACATCCTTTAACTCATTTCCAAATTTGGTCCGAAAATTGGCAAAGGTGCTATGGTCGATCTCCCGCCCCTCCACCAGCCACATGAAATCCAAACGGTTCCGGCACGCATCCTCCAGCTTTCGGCTGGTGCGGATGCCCAGGGTCAGACCATAAAGCATCGCCCCCGCCACGACTTGCGGATGAATGGGGGGTTGTCCGCGCTTCAGGTCGTACCGCGCCTCCCAAGCCGACCAATCGAAGGAGGCCAGCGTTTTAGCAAACACGCGCACGGTATGGCGGGGGCCGATGAGGGAATCGAGGGTGGGTGAAAACAGCACGGATTGTTCACGATCCATGCGGGGTTTGTTCCAGTGTTCCATCGGCGGGCTCCTGAGCAGGTAACGCCGGAAATTATAGCACAACTAATTGTCAATTGCAAATGAAAATAGTACTTCATTTAATTTTGATTAAATCGACAGGCCCCAAGCCGGGGGCTATATAGCCCCGGCCTCCTTGGCCGACGGGGGCGTATGTCGTTCCGGAAAAATTCCGATCCCAATCCGGGCGATTTGACGGTCCCAGCGTGGCCCTCACTTTTTTCCTACGCGCGCATGCCATTTATCTGTAAACTTTGAAATGCGGTGGCATGGGTAGGGGAATCGAGTTATCCCCTCCATCTGGCTTATGCGGTCTATGATAAAAAAAGTAATGCGATTTAAATGATAGGGAACGTATGGAAACCAGAGCCTCCGGCATCGCCCTGATCATGCCGACGATTTTTATCATCGTGTTCGGCGGCATTGGAGCGGTGGTCACGGTCCTGGGGTTACTGTTGGTCGTGGCGCAGCAACGCGCGTATTACGATTTTCGGCCGACGCCGGCCGTCGTTACTTTTAGCGCAGTGAAAACTAGCCAGGACGGCAATTCCTACCGGCCCAACGTCCATTACACCTATGTGATCGCCGGGAAGCGCTATCACAATGCGCACGATACGTTATTCGAATTCAGCGCATCCGGAAATTGGGCCAAGAACATGGTAAGCAAATATCCCGTCGGTGCGAAATGCACCGCCTATGTCGACCCCTCCGATCCCAAGGATTCCATACTAATCAACGATCTTTCCTTCTTTCCCTTTGGCATCACGTTCTTTGGCATGGTTTTCCTGTCCGTAGCCGTGGGCATCCTGGTCTCGATTTATCGTGCCAGGCGCGCGCCCGCGTTTGATTCCGACGAGGCTGCGCCGCCGGAGAGCATGGGCGGCCAGGCGCCAGGGCGGACCGGAGTGCCATTGGCATTTGTTGTGATCGCCGTCTTCGCGGCCCTGTTGTGCATGGATTATTTTTTCGTGGCAACGCCGCCGTATGGATTGGCCGCGGATATTATCAGCCCCGCGGTGTTGTTAATCGCGGTGATATTGGTCTGGTTTTACCTGCGCAACGTGCGGCGGATGGTGACGCGTGATGTTGGATATCTCCGGCATCACGGGCGGCCCCCGGGCGGAAAAGCCACCGTATGAATGGCTTGTCGTTATTTAGTTTTGCAACGCGATATCCCGCAAGAATCAACATTGCTTTATTCCAGCTACGCCAATTAAATGACAGCCCGATTTTCTTTGGGCCGCGGCGACCGGATGAACCGCGGATGACGCGGATAAACGCGGATACGACGGGGTGGAAAATAATTTCGGGCCCCTTGCACGTTGGTCATCGTTCCGCTTGCCAAGGTTCGGCTATCTGTCGGCCCCCATCCGCGCAAATCCGGGGCGCCCGTCGGGCCATCAGCGGTTAATAATATTCGAGCCGCATTGCAATTTGGCGGCGACGACCAGGAGAACCGCGGTTGAATAATTAGGGTCGTATTCGGGCGAACTCCATCGTCTATTCCATAAATTCCACGCCTATAGCAGACAGAAAAGCCGGCCGTTTACGGAGGAAAGCCGAGAAGTTGTGGGGAATGACAAGCCACGAATGGGCGGGGCTGGTGTGCGGCGTGGAGCGTTTAGCGCCCGCACCTCTTAAAAACCGGCGGTGCGGGGATTCAGGAAGAGGTTGTCGTGGCCGGGGACGATTAAATCCGCGATTTCATACATTTCCGCCATGGAATCCTTCGCTTTTTCAATATCATAACAATCTTCAAAAATGCGCCCAGCCAGGAAGTGGGCGGCGGTGGGAACGGCGTCGCCGGCCACCATGGCCGTGATGGTAGTTCCGCCCACCAGCAGCCCGGCCTGCCCGGGCGTGTAGCCCGGCAGCGGGAACAGATCGATGCCTTCCGCCAGCGAATCCGGCGCAGGACGACATTTCTTTAACAACGCAAGCTCGTCTGCCACCATGGCCTGCAATTCCCGGTCGGCGTGTTCGCCTTCGGCGGCGCGATGCTCCGCAGTGCGCAGTTGCTCCTCGGCAAATTCCATTTCGCGTTCGGCCAGCAGCCATTGCGCTTTTTCAAACAGCCGCAGCCCGCGCCGGTGTACGGGCCGGAAACTTGTGAGAAACACATGCGTGATGGCGTCGGGCTGCAGGCCGGTGCGTTCGAATAAACGCGGCTGAAGCGCCTGGGCCGGCAGCGACGGGTCGACCAGCACGACGGCCTGTCCGCTGCGCAACAGAGTGGTGGTGGCGTGGCTGGTGCGCACGGGGGCTTTTTCGTCCCAGAATGGATTTTTTGACAAGGTTCCGATGCTCACCACCGTTAATTCCATAAACGTGCTCCTGGGAAACCAAAAAAGCGCGTGGCAATCGTGCGCCGCGACAGCCTTTATACCGCGCGCCGGCAGTAGTGGCACCATTGTACGGGCGCGCTACTTTTTGGCTTTTTGGTTTTTGGCCGACCGTTGAATTTTGGCGGAATGTCCGCGGGTCGGCGCCAGCGCTGAGTGCGTGGATGGCCGCAGCCAGTGGCTTGTCGTTACCCAGATTTTGCAGGCGATATCTGGCAGGAATTGACGTTGGTTTATCCCAGCTACGCCAACAAAATGGAGCCGCGTTGCAGTTCCGCAGTGACAACCAAAAAAACCGCGGATGACGCGGATGAACGCGGATACGACGAAGTGGGAACTAATTTTACGCCCGTTGCCCGTTTCACATGGTTCCGTTGGCCAAGGCTCGGCTACCTGTTCGTCGCCCATCCGCGTCATCCGCGTAATCAGCGGTTCATCATATTTGAGCCACATTGCAATTTGGCGGTGACGGCCAGGAGAACCACGGTTGAGTAATTAGAGTCGGTCTCGGCGAACTCCATCATCTATTCCCTAAATTCCATGCCCATAACAGACAGCCAAGCCAGCGTTTACTGGGGAAAGCTCAAGAAGATGTGGGGAATGACAAGGCCGCCAATGGCAGGGTATAAATAAAACGCTGCGGCGCGGAGCTCGCTGAGACGACGGGGAGAAACGTCCCCCGCTTTTTGGTCGTTCTCCGCCCGTTCTCAGCGCTCTTACCGGGCAAAAAATGTGCCGTCGGGCGCCGCTTGCGGTATATCTTAACATATGCGTCGCGGCGCCGTGCGGGGCGCTATAGTGAACAGTAAGAAGGCTACTAAACAGAAAGCGCCGCGATATGACTCGTATGCACCATTTGCGTTGTGAATTGTGGTTGCCGCTGCCGCGCAGCAGCGTGTTTCCATTTTTTGCCAATCCCGACAACCTGGCGCTCATTACGCCGCCACAGATGCGTTTTAAGATGCGGGGCCACCGTTCGCGGCAGATGCGGCCGGGGCTGCTTATTGATCACACAATTTACTGGCTGGGCCTGCCGCTGCAGTGGCAAAGCCGCATTGCGCGGTATGATCCGCCGCACTTCTTCGTGGATCAACAGGCCCAGGGGCCGTATCGGTATTGGAGCCATACGCATACATTTAACGAGGACAACGGCGGCACGCTCATCGGCGACCATGTTGAATATCAGTTGCCGCTGGGGCCATTGGGCGAAGTGGCGCAGGCAATCATGGTGCGGCGGCAGTTGGAAGGCATTTTTAGTTATCGGCAGAAGCGGGTGCGTGAAATATTATTAGGGGCCGACGCGCCCAAGGCCATTGAACGCCCGACAACGTTTACGTAACCGGGCATTCCAATGCCGCCAGCAGTCCGCGGGCCAAGGCCATGTGGCCGGTGAGGTTGGGGTGAACCCGGTCGCCGGCCAAGGCGGTATAAGGCATATATTTTAGCAATTCATCAAACGCGGCCTGCGTATCCACGCATGGAAGATTCTGTTCGGCGGCGACGGTTTTCATAATGCCCCCGTACTGGTCCATCATGCGGCGCATGGGGTCGGCGGCGTTGGTTTCCACAAAAAATGCGGTCATCAGCACAATTGTTTTAATCAGCGGGCGGCTGCGTTCCACGAGGCGCGTGAGATTTTGCTGATATTCATTAGCCGGCACATGCTGGCGAACGTCGATGCCATCAAATTTTCGCCAGACATCGTTTGTGCCGATGAGAATGGAAAGGGCCTGCGGTTTTAATTCCAGCACGTCAGTATCCCAGCGGGCGGCAAGATCGCGCGTCGTATTGCCGCTCACGCCCATGTTCATCACGCGAAGGTTGCGTTCGGGATAGCGGCAGGTCAGCGTTGCGGCAACCAGAGAGACATATCCATTGCCCAGCGCTTCCGGGGCGCCGACGCCCACGGGGCGGGCGCGGCCGCAATCAGTCACCGAAGCGCCGATGGTCAGGAGCGTACTGTTGGGTTCCAGTTTCATAAATTACCTCATCAGCCCGGTCGCGGGGGTGGTACATATGCGTGAACTTATACCGGCAACATGCCGTTATTCCAGCCCGAATTAGCCTGACACCGGCAGCACACGGTCTGACGGTTCAACCATTTTTTCAGGGTTCAGCAGGTCCGTAAGCTGGGCTTCGGAAAGTTGGGTTTTTTCACGCGCCACTTCGCGAATGGTGCGGCCGGTTTTGGCCGCCTCCTTGGCGATGGCCGCCGCGGCTTCATACCCAATGACCGGGGCCAGCGCGGTGCCCAGCATCAGCCCCGCTTCCACGCTTTCAGGCCCGCGTCGCGTGGCCACGATGCCATCAATACATTGTTCGGCGAAGTTCTCGGCACAGCGGCCCAGCAGCGTAATTGATTCAAGCAGGGCTTCGGCAATCACGGGCATGGCCACCAGAAGTTCAAAATTGCCGGAGCTCGCGGCGGCGGTGATCGTTACGTCGTTGCCAATGACGCGCTGGCAGACCATCAGCACGCTTTCGGCGATGACGGGATTCACCTTTCCGGGCATGATGGAACTGCCGGGCTGCACTGCGGGCACCTCAATTTCGCCCAGGCCCGCGCGGGGTCCGCAGCCCATCCAGCGGATGTCATTGGCAATTTTTGTCAAGGTTACAGCGATTGATTTCATCACGCCGCTGACCATCACCGCGCCGTCCAGGGCGGACTGGGCCTGAAAGTGATTGTCTGTTTCGCGCAAAGGTATGCGCACTTCAAGGCTTAACAATTCGCACACGCGCGGCGCAAATTTCGGATGGGCGTTAATGCCGGTGCCCACCGCCGTGCCGCCGATGGCCAGTTCCAGCAATTCAACGGTGGCGAAGGCCACGCGCCGTTCGGCCCGCTTGAGTTGGCCCTGATAGCCTAAAAATTCCTGCCCCAGGCGGATGGGCGTGGCGTCCTGCAGATGCGTGCGCCCGGTTTTAATCACATTCCACAGTTCGCGGCTTTTTTTTCCTAATGAATCCTCCAGCGCCTGCAGGCCCGGCTTTAGTTCCCGCTGTATTTCCGTGAGCGCCGCGATGTGCAAAGAAGTGGGAATCGTGTCGTTGCTGCTTTGCCCCATGTTCACGTGGTCGTTGGGGTGTACCGGCGACTTGTCGCCGCGCTTGCCGCCCAGAAGCTCGTTCGCCCGACTGGCGATCACTTCATTAAGATTCATGTTGGTGCTGGTGCCCGAACCGGTTTGATAAATATCCACCGGAAATTGATCGGC
>JAJZCU010000067.1 GCA_021828935.1 Planctomycetota bacterium
CCCATTTGGTTTGCTTTGCGACGTATGTTTGGTCCTCTCGCCCCTTTAGCTTCGTCCAGCCCTTTTCGAATTCGCGATTGTATTCCTGAGCGACAGCGGGATCCAGATCATTAACAGAGATTGGCAGGAGATCATTGATCATCCCGTGCATAACGGCTTTGTACCGGGCGTTGCTCCAGCCGCCATTTGACGCGTGGTTGTAGGCCTTCTTGAACTGCAAAATCTGCGCGAGGGCCCAAGCTTGGTATCGCCGGTGGGCCGCGTTGGCCGCCGCCGCCTGCGTCGCCTCAATCGCAACGATTTTTTTACGGACGGAGGCGAGCAGTGACTTTACTTTATTGGAATTAGTTCCGTGGCCCACGAGGAGCAGTTCCTGCGTCATCGCGGACTGGTAAACAAGGCTTGCGCCGCTCTGCTCAAGTCGCGTGTTTTTGGTGGCGTCAATGCGGTGGAGTTGTCTTTGAAGCGCCTTGCACTGGCGGATTGCCTGTTGCTTCCAGATGATAACCGCCAGCTTTCGCGTGAGTGCTTGCGCCGATTTGCTGTTTGCCCAAGGGGTCAGGCCATCCATGGCGGCAGACGCCAGTCGAATGGATTTGCCATTCTCGATGGCATTTTTGGCATTACTTAGCGCAGCTTTATGCCGTGAGGCTCGCGCCAGTTGATCGAGACGTTTGGCTTTCGCCGTCAACTGGCTACACAAGCGGTCGACCACGCTTTGCCGGATGCCGCCGGGCGTTCCGGAGGGCGCGCTGAGTAACTGCGCCCGCATGTAGCGAGCCTGCGACGTTGATGGTATTCGCTGCGCCGAAGCTCTGGGATGAAGCAGGCACAGGCTGATGATAGACCACCGAAGAGGATTGATCCTCGCCAGGTAATCCTGCTGGGCCCAGGGCGGTAACTGTCGCGCCAGCTTCTCAAAAGCCTGCCGCGCGGCCCGGGCCTCGCTGGGCGTTGCTTGCCCCCGGCTCTGTTTCGCAACCGATTGCTCCAATTGCGCGAGCCGCTGGTTGAATTTTGCCGGCATTTGCACTGGGATGATGTTTCCTACGGCGCGGCTCAGAACAGCAGTTTGTTGTGTAGACGCCTCCCGCAGGGCGGCAAGCTGTTTTAAGATCGCCGCTTGTGTTTTCGCTAGTTGAACCTGCGTGCCCCGTTGGGCGGCAAGTTCCCGTTTTACCGCGGAGTGTTGACCGCTGCTGCTACCGGACTTTTTCAGGGCAATAATGGAAAGGAATATCGCGACTATTGCGATAACGCCGGCGACTATACCGGCGACTATACTGGCTTGGGGCGTCGCACGTTGCGGGGGAACCGGTTGCTTTGACCGGGGGTCGGCCGGGTCATGTGGACTCATAGAGTTGCTCCTATTGTAGAAATCAAACCGTTTCGGTCGTGCTTTGTTGGCGAGGAGGCGTCGGTCCGGCTGATTGTTTCCGAACTCCCACCCGCGGACCAGGTTATTTGCTCACACCCGGCTGGGTTCGATTTGCCGACGCCGACGGTGACATTGCCGAGCCTAGCGCCTCGGCTTGTGCGTGGGGCGGTGGCGCCGGCGGCGCTGACGCGGGACCACGCTGCAGCCGCGACGTTCGGCGGTGCCGGAGGTAAATCGAAAACGCTGTCAAGGCTGCCGCCGCGGCAACGAACTCGGCGAACAGTACCGTCCAATTCGTGGTCTTGGCCACGGTTGCCAATGGCTTTGACATGGCGTTAAATGGCGTGCGGATCACGGCAGTCGTCAACTTGCGGGTGCCGTCGATGAATGGCTTGGGGTCACGGAGGAAGGCGACAGCAACGGCGCCCACGGCCAAGGTGCCCTTGTGCTTCCAGATGAAATTCATCGCCGTGTCGCCGTATTTGCCAATGACCGACAGCATGCCCGGCGCCTGCCCATTCGCGTTGAGCGCGCCGCTATCGGCCATGTTTATCAATCTTTTCCCATTCACGTCGCTGAGTTCATCAATGTCTTGCGCGGCAGGCCGGCCAAAAGTTTCCAACAGTCCCTCGACGATGCCTTTCTGTTTTTCCATGGCGGTTACGGCGTCATTGCCCAGATCCATAAAGATTGCCATGCGTCTGCCGCTGCGCGTAATATACAAGGCGCTGTCCCCATCCCGCGCCATGAGCTGCAACGCTTTTTGTCCTTCTGCGGGGTCCATGTCCGCCACTTCCGTTAAAGCTTCCGGACCAACTTTTTCGGTTGCCTGCACGGTTTCCTGCGTGCCAAACTTGGTCGCGTCTTCTTCCATGGTGCGGGCCAGCGCGCCTTCGCCGCCAAAGTCGGCGGTTCCTGTCGGGAAATGGTCGGCCACCTGACTGGCACCGTCCTCAATTGCGTCGATAGCCGCGTCCGCCGCAGCCGCCTCCTGCCCAATAACACGGCCGCACATGACGAGAATGAGTATGGCAGCCAACGCGACTTTTGCTAAACGGTTAATTGGCATGTTTTGTCCCCCATTGGTTGATCAGGCGTTTCACCGCAGCGCGGCGGAGCAACGCATCGGAGTGGGCATCTTTGTTTAGGATTGCGATCAGCCCCGGCTGCTTGGCGGTTCCGTTGAGAATGTCCGCTTGCATCTGGTCGAGCAGTATGCATGTGGCTTGGGTTATCTTTCGGTGCGGATGCTCAATTTTATCGTAAATGACGTCGACTATTTTGTTGACCGCCAGGCCTGCTACAATTGAAAGGCCAAACGTTTCAGGCCCTGTCAATCCGGCTGCCGCATCGGTCGTTCCCTCGGCCCCCAACAGGCCGGTTTGTGCGAGCAATGTCGGTGCCAATTTGCTGGACACCGTGAGAACTACCAGGCTGGCGGCGTTGGTGCCCACGATTCGCTTCACCACCGTCCCGTGCGTCTGGGCCAGCATAGCCGCCGTGGCATGTTTAAACTGCTGGTCCGTAATAACAAGAGGCGGCAAATGCGCCGCCCGCGCCAGCGGTATGTCTTGTAGGCTGTCGTTGATGTGCTCCACCAAGCGGTTGTTAACCGCTTGGACACGCGATTGATAGTCCGCGACCACCGCCTTGATTGTTTGGCGCAGTTGCGCGGCGGTGAGGATGTCCTTGCGGAAGCAATGGGCAGTGTACCAAGCGGCGTGTTTATGGCTGGTAAACGGTATCTCGTCAACTGCGGTTCGCCATTCATTACCCCATCCCAGCACGTCTCCCGCGAACTTCGGGGCACCGTTGGCCTTCGCGGTTTGAAAGAAGTTGCGCAATATTTGGAGGCTCTTGTTAACATCTTTCCGGCCCGCCGCGTCGGCAAGCCAAATCGCCGGCGCTGCCCGCGCTATGGCTTGATTGGTCAGGCCCGTCGCGCTTGTCGCCCTGACCGAATTACCAGGCGCCAAAGGCTTTGCATGTGCGTGCCCATTGTTTTCAGCCGTCCACACCGCAAAAATTGCCACGGCGCCGACCGCAATAACCCCGAATACCAATTTACGCCGGGCGACGCGAGCCAGGAACATGCGTATTTTTCGTTGATCCGGAGCCATGTGCATCCCCTTGTACACCTAAACCCTAGACCACGCGGCGTTTCAGTAGCCCGCCGCCATGGGCTGCTTGCTCATTTGCTTACCAGAATTGTAATACGGGCCCGGCACCGCCTGACCTGAGTTCATTTATACAGACGGAACGACTTAACTGCAAGATTTATTTTTCTAACCTTGGGGCGTCGACGGCGTATGCTTGGCTACCGCGTGGCTTTTTAGCCGCACGCTCCGGATGCGTATTGCACCGCTCATCCGCCCATGCTCAGGCGACCCACGCGGATTTTAACGTATGCACAGCCAGTGAAATAATGCGTGCCCCGGCGCCGCGGGCTTGCAGACGAAGGTGGTGGGGGCCCGATTTTGGCGGCAGGCAGGATGTCATGGACGCCTCGCCCTGGTTTCCGAAAATTTCCAAAGACGTGCGGTCCAGAAGCAGGCGCAGCGTCACGACGCCGTGTTGGGCTGCGGCCACGCCCGATGCTCCCAGGGCGGTGATCACGCCAGTCGCCGGCGTGTACGAAACCAGATGCTTCCCCAAAGTCACGTCGATGCGCTTCGCCCGGCCCACGGCCAGCGTCAATTCAACATCCAAAAGTTCGCCAGAAAATTTTAACAGAGAATTCGCCGACCGGCCACCCAGCGGTTTGTCTCGGATCGTGTGCGTGGCCGTCCGCAGCCTCGAAATCTCTTCCACGGGAAATCGGAAGATACGCAAACCGTGCGGCGTATCATGCAGCGACAAAACACAGGGAAATCCCAACTGCTGGTTGAACGGCATGTTGGGGTAGTGCCCGTTGGCCATCCATGTGATCTGGACGGCGTTCCCGGAGTTGTCGGGAAGGTCGCTAAAGACCTGGGACGCATAGAAATTTTTTCCCGTGTCCATGGCGAAGGGGCCGGCCTGCGGCGTGAATCGTTCGCCGTTGAATTCTCCAATAAGATATTTCCCGTTGGCACCGGTAAAAATCCATTTTTCTTCGCGGGCGCGTCCATGAATCCGAAGCGGGAAGAAGTTCGGGCACTCCCGACTCTGCGGAAAATGAATCTCCTGGATTTTCCTCCACTGCTTTAAATTGGTTGACTTCAACAAAGCAAAGCCTTGCCGGCCATCGAGAAACAGCGCCATAATCCAATGGCGCGTCGGTTCATACCAGATGACCTTTGGGTCTCGATCGCCGGGCGTAATATTTTCTATAACAGGGTTTTTTGCGTACTTGGTCAGGCTCATCGCGTGGTTGTTGCTGTAGGCAACGCATTGCGTGAATGGCTGGCCTTTGGAAAGCGCAGATGTGCCACCGGCGGCCGTGTAAAACGCAACAACCGCGGGCTCCTTTCCGGTCTGAAAGCCACCGGTGTTGTGCCGGTCAACTACTGCAGATCCGCTCCATATGTTGCCGCGGCGGTCAGGCTTCAGCGCAACGGGCAGTTGACGCCAATGGACAAGATCGCTGCTGATGGCGTGGCCCCAGCTTTTGTCCGCCGACGCGGTATTCGACCGATCTGGATTGAATTGGAAGAACAAGTGGTACTTTCCGGCCACATAGACTAGCCCATTGGGGTCATTGATCCATCCGGTCCGGGCGGTGAAGTGGAACTGGGGGCGCAGCGGCTGGTCGTACCCCACGGGCGCCGCGGCCCGGGACTTTTTTATTATTTTTCCGCGCGAGTGCCCGGCGCGGGAAAGGCCCATCAACGCGGCGGATTGGGCGACCCGCTGCAGGAACGCCCGCCGCGAACGCGGTCTGGGCGCAGCCCGTTTTCCGTTCCTGCTCGCAGCGTTTTCATGCATACGTTAGAGGTCCGTTCAATCTGGGAATCGCTATTATAAAACGGTTCGGCGTTACAAAGGTACGCGCGGGTGTGGTGTTTTGCCCGGCGCCAACCGTCGCTGCCCAGACTAGAGTACCCCGTGAGGCCCGCGTTTGCAAAGCTGTATTTATTTTGAATCGCCCTCCACATTGCACTGCGCAGCCGCGCCGATTCCTACGCGCCGCAGCACGCGGAAGCCTGGAATGTGGTACATTGGCAACGACCCCATCGGGAAAAGGAATTTCGTTATGAATCAACACCGCGCCGTGCTTTGCCTTTTGCCCGCATTCGCCGTTGGCGCGGGAATCGCCGTGCCGGCATGCGCCGCAACGAAATACGTCCTGCCACACCTGGCGGTTTACCGCGGAGCCACGGCAACCGCCAAAGTCAACGCATTTGCGGCTTGGATACATCGGCCGGGCATCTGGGCGGAAGACTTTATGGATGATTCGTCATGGGGCTCCATTGCCAATCCCAATTGGCAAACCGTTCCCTGGGGGAAGTGGGCGAAGGCTCGCCCCGGCCGCAGGTTGATTTTGAGCGTCACCCTGCTGCCGGGCCCGTGGAACGGCAGCGGCCCGATGGCCGGTACAATTGCTGTTAAGAAGCCGGTCTCGCTGAAAGATGGCGCCGCGGGAGCTTATAATAACTATTTCAAGTCGCTGGCCGAAAATCTCGTCGCACACGGCCTGGGCAACAGTATTTTGCGGCTGGGTTGGGAATTTAACGGCGGCTGGTACGCCTGGCGCGCCGGCGGAAGTCCCCGGGCCTTCGCCGCGTACTGGCGGCAGATCGTGAAGACCATGCGCGCCGTGCATGGCGGCCAACATCTACAATTCTGCTGGAACCCCTCCGTGGGCTATCTGCAATTTCCAGCCGAAGAGGCGTGGCCAGGCCGCAAATATGTCAACTACATCGGGCTGGACATCTATGACCAGTGCTGGCTGAAGGGCACTTATCCGTGGCCCAAAAATGCCACGTCCGCGCAAATTTTGGCCCGCCAGAAACGGGCCTGGAACAAGAAGCTGATGCGCGGCAATCATGGCATTGCTTATTGGATAATCTTTGCCAAGCGCCATCATCGTCCCCTGGCCGTACCCGAATGGGGCGTGGACAACCGCTCCGATGGCCACGGCGGAATGGATGACCCCTACTTTATCAAGCAAATGTACAAGTTCATGGCCAACCCCGCCAATCATGTGGCGTGGGATTCTTATTTTGAATTTCGCGCCCCCGATGGCGACCACCAGATTTCGCCGGGTTTGGGGCACTACAAAACCGAATTTCCAAAATCGGCGGCGGAATTTCAAAAACTGTTCGGCGGGCGTCGCCCCAGGCGTGCAGGTCGCCCCCGCCGTTTTTAATGGACAAAAGCACGGAATTGTCGGACGGGGCCGCGAAATCGGCCAGCGCATTGGCAAACTGGGTAATCTCCGTAATGAACAATTAAAATTGATACAACCGCGACTTGCACTACGGTCCGTCGCCGTGCTATGCTCAAACGCGTTCGACAATTTTTGATGGCTCGGCGACGCTCTCATTAAAATGTCAATTTTACTCCCGCGGCGCCGTGGCGTGTACCCACGGGTGGCCGACAAGGTGCTTTTATAAAGGAGGCGAAACGTGATCAATCGACATGGACTAACAGTGGCAGCGGCCATAGCGGCCTTTGCTGCATGCGGCATGGCGCAGGCAACCGTAGTGACCTACTTAGGCAGCGTAAACAGTGCGACTACCAGCGGCCTCACGGCGCCTGGGTCATCCTATTTAAATAACGGCTACGAGTTGTTCTCCGTGAGCCCAGTAGGAACGACCAGCGGAAATTACAGCCAAAGCACGACTGGGGGATCCTTCCTCAACATGACCAATCTGGGCGCCACCGGCGCAGAGACCCGTGGCGTGGTCACCAGCAGCAGTCTGCCGTCCTATGTTTCAGGTTTGAGCGACCCGAATTACGGGAACACCGCCATCAACGAAGCCACGGCGAGCGGCTATGGTTACGCCACGGTCGATAATCCGGCCTCAACCACCGGCGCGCAAATCGAAACAGGCGTGCAGTTAAGTTACCTGCCCGGGACCGCCCTTGTCGGGACGGCCAAAATTTTCAATATTAACTTGTCTCCAACCAGCACCCCGACAACATTTGACGTTTCGGTTTTGTTGACAGCATCGAATGATCAGACGATTACCTTGGGCGATGGCGCGGCCACGGCCAGCGCTACCGTGGCATCCACCCGCGATCCTGTGCTGTACAACTTCCAGGTTGCTGGCGCCAATGCCGGCGACATCCTGAATGTGATCGGCACGTCGAGCGGCACCGGGACATTTGGCGGGGCAAAAAATTCCGTTGACGCGGCTGGCGTGCTTTTTAGCAATGCGGTCACCGCCGTTCCGGAACCGGCCACGCTGGGCATTTTTGGGCTGGGCGCCGGCCTGTTGCTGCTGAGCCGGAAACGCCGCAAGTTGGCTTGATGGCTGGAATCACGGCAGGAAAAATCGCTGAAATTATTACCCTCAGCCACCGGGCGTTTAACAAGCGTCCGGTGGCTTTTTTGCTTTTGCCTGCGAACTTCGCGTTCCAACCTGCGCGGAGCACCCAGATACCACGTTTCTTGCGCATTGCGGACCCTCTGTGACCCGGGCGCAGGGTGATCTGCCCGCCGGATAAATCCAGGATGAGTTGGTCGCCGCAAGATTAATTCCGCGGCAATTTTGGGCAGCGCCCAGCGCATGATTCATTGCGGAAACTTCAACCCAACGCATCGTCGCCGTCTACCTGACGATGGTTAAGCTGCCGCCGGGGCCGGCGCGACGGGCTGAATTTCAGAGATGCAATTCGGACAGCGTTGGGCCTTCAGCGGGATGTTGGTGGCGCAGAACGGACATTCACGGGTGGTCACGGCCACGGGGGCGGGGCGGCGCAGGCGGCTTACGGCGCGCACCATCAGGAACACGCAGAATCCAATGATGACCAAATTCAGCACGGTGTTGATGAACAGACCATAGTTGACCGTCACGGCGCCGGCCTTGTGGGCCATGGCCAGCGTGGCGTACGGGCCCGGGGTTGTTCCGGGCTTCAGCGTGACGAATAGATTGGTAAAGTCAACGTGGCCCAGAACCAGGCCAATGGGCGGCATGATAATGTCAGAAACCAG
>JAJZCU010000068.1 GCA_021828935.1 Planctomycetota bacterium
GGCGGCCAGCACCGGCACGCCCAGCATCTGGAAGGTCATGGCCGCCGTGCGGCGCCGCGTGCATCATTCCGTGCCGGACCTGAAGGTGGAAACCGATCAGTTGATGGAAGATTTAATCGGCGACTTAACCGCCGTGCCCGAGCCCATTGAAATTAAGCTGTATTCCAACCACCAGACGCTGCTGGATAATCTGGCCTACAAGGTCAGAGACGCCATTAAAAAAGTCCCGGGCGTCATTGAAGCCAAGAGCGGAGTGGTGCCGGCCGGCGATGCGCTGGACATTCGCGTGAACCGCGTGCGGGCGGCGCTGGATGGTCTGGACCCCAATGAAATTACGAAGTTTTTGTATGCATATTTGCACGGTGACGTGACCACGCGCATTCAGCGCGGCGTGCAGATGATCGGCGTGCGGGTATGGGTGCCCAAGGCGGACCGCAAAACCGAACTGGACATTGGCCGCCTGGAAATGCGCGCGCCCAATGGACATTTGGTTCCGCTGAATCAGGTGGCCACCATTAGAACCGTTACCGGTCAGCCGGAAATAGACCGTGACAATCTGAAGCGCATGGTGGCCGTCACCGGGCGTATCAAGGGCGGCAACATGGGGGCGGTGATAGCGCGGGTAAAAAAGACGCTGAAAACTCCGGGGCTGATTCCCGCGGGCGTCTACTACACGCTGGGCGGCATGTACAAGCAGCAGCAAATTGCCTTCCGGGGGCTGGTGACGGTTATGGTGGCGGCGGTGGTGCTGGTGTTTCTGCTGCTGCTATTTTTATATGAGCGATTTCGGGTGGCACTGGCCATGCTGGCCACGCCGCTGCTGGCCCTGGCGGCGGTGATGACCGGTCTGTTTTTAACCGGCACGCAGTTGAACATCACCGCCATGATGGGCATGACCATGGTGGTGGGCATCGTGACGGAAGTCGCCATTTTTTATTATTCAGAATACCATGACCTGCCCGGCGAAATGCCCGCGATGGAGCGCCTGATCGTGGCCGGGAAAAACCGCATGCGCCCCATTGCCATGACCACCGTGGCGGCCATCCTGGCGCTGTTGCCCCTGGCGCTGGGCGTCGGCGCCGGATCGGCCATGCAGCAGCCGCTGGCCATCGCGATCATCTCCGGTCTGATTGTGCAATTGCCGCTGACGTTGGTGATCCTGCCGACCTTGCTGGTGCTATTCCGTTCAGCGCGGCTGGATGGCCGTCATCCCGAGCGCGTCAATCGGCCGCAGTTGGCGGATTTCAGCATGGGCAGCCATGGGCATGGCAGCCGAAACGGAAACGGCATTGGAAACAGCGCCGTCAAGAATGGCCACGGCCACGGACACAACCACGGCGAACTGGGGCCCGCGACAAGTTGAGCCTTGCAAATCTTTGGCCGATGATGGGGCGGTGCGCCCGCTCGGCGCCGTGGGATTGAGGCGATCTACTGCGGCGCGCCGCCCAGGCCCTTCTTCTTCTGAACTTGGGCCAGATATGCGTCAATGACGCGCGTCATGCGCCGGGCCAGAACCCGCTTGGCGGCGCGGGCGGTGCGAAATTTTCCACCGTTAATGTCGGCGGCGGTGCGGTTGATTGCGGCGGCCAGGCCCTTGGCCAGTGTGATGGCCTCACGCAGTTGCCGCCGGGTGCTGTGACCGTTGATATGAATGCTGCGCGAGGCGTCAATCTTCCATTTACCATTCACCTTCAAAAAGTACATGGGGGGATAAACATCTTTGGGGGCGTGGCGCCGGTTACGAATGTGCCGCGAGCGGTGAGGCCGGCGCGGTATGAGTTCGGCCCTGCGATCACGGATGACCAGCCGCGCGGTTTTCAAGAAGCGCAAGCCCTGGCGCAGTTGCTCTGCAATCGAAACATGGCCATAGTCCAGCATGCGCCTGCCGCGCGGGCCAAACTTCTTCAGCGCCGCCTTCTCCAGGCGGCAATGGGCGGCCTGCCGTTCAAAGATGGCGTGCAGCAGGGCGGCCTGCTCGGCGTTGCGCGTGATCACGCAGGCCTGCATGGCTGGGACATTTCCCACCTTAATGGCATTGGCGAAAGTTTCCACCGTGCGGCGCGGCGTGCGGTACGCGCCCGCGGAGGCCGCCCAACTGTGCGAAGCCGCCGCCAACACCGCGGCACAGAAGATGATCAGTAGCGCTCGTTTTATCATGGGTCCGCCTTTGCTTTGGTTGTTACCGAAACATTGCAGCACGGTCTGATGCATTTTACTGCGGCCATTGGCGCCGTCGCCGGGCCTTGTTACGCCGTTACCCCATGAGGTCCGTGTCCAAAACGGCCACGACGGGATAATGGTCGCTGGCGTATTTGCCCAATGGCAGTTGCAGCGACTCGCATGCGACAACCGCCCGTGTCAGTTCCGGCGAAACCAGGATGTAATCATAACGCAAGGCCGGGTGCTGCGTGGTAAAGGTGGTTTGAAATTCAGATGGCGTCCGGTGCAGGGCGTGGGCGTCGGCATATCCGGCGGCTAAAAATCCCCCCACAAATGTCCGCGGAAATTGCCCATCATGCTCCCGCACTTCCCGGCGCGTTCGGGGGCACACCGCGCTGACGTCAATGATTTGTTCAGGATGGCTGCTGTTAAAATCGCCGCAGATGGCGTGCGGCAATCCGCGAAAACGCGCCGCCAGATTTAAGATCATAGGTAATTCGGCCATGCGTTGCGCCTCGGCATCGGGACAGGCGCCGGCCTTTACGTGCAGGCCCACGACGGCTACATCCCGCCCGTGGGCATCCACCACGGCGTGCAGCACGGCCCGCTTTAGCCGTGGGTCGTACGCGGCGTGATTCACGGCCTCGCGCAGGGGCAAACGGGTTAAAAGGCCCACATGGCCGCGCGGATTTTCCGGCGCGTGGGCCTGAAAAAATTCCATATTAAGCCGCTGCGCCAGCGCGGCGAAGGCCTGATCATCCCACGTTTCCGGCAGCACCACGATATGGGCATTGGCCTGGCGGATGACTTCGGCGATTGGGTCCAACCGGCCCACGCCGCCTTCGAAAATGTTATACGTCATCATGCGAAGAAGCATGCTCAATATCCTCATTCATTTTGGCGCCGCGGGCCGTTGTCGCTACCGCGCACATCTGGCTATTCGCGTACTTCGTCAATCCAGCCGCCGCCCAACACGCGGGGGCCATCGTAGCACACCACGGCCTGGCCGGGCGTGATGGCGGACACCGGGTGGTCGAACCGCACCAGCAGCGTGTCGGCAGCGGTGAGTTCAACGGTGGCGGGCGCCGGAACGGAATTGTAACGCACCTTGGCGGCGCAACGCAGCGGCGCGGTGGGGGGCGCGTTGAGCCAATTTATTTCGCGCGCCAGCAGCGTGCGATGCAACAAGGCCTCGCGTGGGCCAATGGTCACCGTGTTGGAATTGGCGTTTATTCCTGTTACGTAGACGGGGTAGCCAAAGGCCACGCCCACGCCCCGGCGCTGGCCCAGCGTAAAATGCTGGTGCCCAGCGTGCGCCCCGACCACCTTGCCGGTGTTGTCAACAATATCGCCTTTTCTTAATTGTTCGGGCGTCCTGGTTTCCAGCAGCCGGGCATAGTTGTTGTCCGGCACGAAGCAGATTTCTTGTGAATCGGGCTTGTTATGCACGGGCAGCTTGTATTTTTCAGCCAAACGGCGAACCTCCGCCTTGGGGTATTCGCCAATGGGCAACAACATGCGGGAAAGTTCTTCCGGCGGGGCGCCAAAAAGCACGTAGCTTTGGTCTTTGCTTTCGTCCACCGCGCGCAGCAACCGCGGCCGGCCGGCGGCGTCATGGCCGATGCGGGCGTAATGGCCGGTGGCCACGTAGTCGGCGCCGATGGCCCGGGCATAGCGGGATAATTTCCCAAACTTCAGATGTTCGTTGCAGCGCACGCACGGGTTGGGGGTGCGGCCGCGGTTGTATTCCCGGACAAAATAATCAATGATGCCGCCAAAATCGTGTTCAAAGTTCAGGGCGTAAAACGGGATATCCAGCAGGCCGGCCACGTAGCGGGCATCGGCGGCGTCGGCGGTTGAACAGCAACCCTGATGGTGCGGGCGGGCGGCTTTTGGGGGCGAACAGACCTCGGCGGAGGCGGTATCGTCGCGATCACCGGGCGCTGCGCCTGGCGTTTCGGCCATCTGGGCCGGATCGTTGCCCAGGCGCATAAACACGCCAATGCAGTCATATCCCTGCTGCTGCAAAAGCGCCGCCGCCACGGAGCTGTCCACTCCGCCGGACATGGCGACCACAACTTTTTTGTTTTTCTTCATGATTCTGTTTGCGGCCATTGGGATTCCCGCGTGCTGCCGCGCGCATGATAAATTTCCCTGCAGAAGTCACTGTCGCGGCGGCGCCCGCGCCCGGCCGGTGGCTGACGCTATTTTGCGGCTGCGCCGATGGTGGCCAACCGTTCCGCAGCATAGTTTTTCGAGGCTACGAGCGCATCATCTATTTTATCCACCAATTTTCCCCCGGCCATGGCAATCTGCGGGCGTCCCCCGCCCGAGCCGCCAACCACCGGCGCCACGGCCTTCACCCAATCGCCGGCCTTTATTTTACCAATCAAGGGATCTCCCACCGCCGCCAGCAGATTCACTTTGGCTGGCAGGGCATTTCCGTCCTTGTCGCGGTCAACAAAGGATGAGGCCAGAAATATGGCCACGTTTCCGGCGGGATATTGCTTCTTAATGGAATCCATGGCGGATCGCAGGCCGTCGGCAGACGCTTCCGCCAGCCGCGCCACCACCAGCGCGATACCACCGAACGTCTGCGCGCCCGTCAGCACGGCATCGACCTCGGCGGAAGCGCCGCCCGGGCCGCGGCTGCCCCCGGCGGTCGTCTGCGATTTTTGCCATTGCCGCTGCCGGCTCTGCAAATCCTGCAGCAGCGTCTGCGCGCGGTGGCGCACTGTTAAGGGCGCTTCGCCGGCGTCCAGCGCTTTGTGCAATGCCGCGATGGCCAGGGGCAGTTGTTCACCGCTGGCGTCCTTTACTTCGCTGATAACCGTTTCAATTACGCTGCCCTGCATGCGCACATCCCCGGCGGCTTCGCCGGTGTAGGCCACGAGGCGCCGTACGCCCTTGCTCACTGATTCTTCGGCAACAATGGTAAAAGCCTCAATTTCCGCGGTGTTGGAAAGATGCGTACCGCCGCAGAATTCCACGGAATATCCGCGCCAAACTTCGTCCGCCGGCGTTTTGAGCAAGTCCTCAACGGGCACGCCCACGCTGACCACGCGTACCACGGGCGGGTACTTTTCGCCGAAGATGGCGCGCGAGCCGTGGATTTTCAGCGCCTCATCCTGCGGGGCATTTTCAGCATAGACCGGCAGGTTTTTGGCGATACGCTCGTTGACCAGCCGCTCCACCTGTTCAATTTGGCCGTCGGTCAGCGGCTTGTTGTTAAGGAAATCAAAGCGCAGTTTCTGGGCGTCCACCAGCGAGCCTTTTTGCTGGACATGTTCGCCCAAGACTTCGCGCAACGCCCAATTGGCCAGGTGCGTGGCGGTGTGATTTTTCTGCGTGCGCTGCCGGCCGCCCAGCACGGTTGCCGTGACCGCGTCATCCACGGCGATGCGGCCGTTCTTCACATGGCCCAGGTGCAGTACAAATCCGCCCACGGCGCGGGTGGTTTCCACCACGAAGACCGTTCCGGTATCGGTGTGCAGTTCGCCGGCGTCGCCGACCTGGCCGCCCATTTCTGAATAAAAATTAGAATGATCGAGAATTACGGCAATTTTTTCGCCGGCCGAGGCGTCGTCAATTGTGGCGGTGCGCAATAGTTTCTCGCCGGTCCAAATGGCCCGTACGCTGGCGCGGATGGCGGATTGGCCATACTTGGTGGAATCATCGGTGGGCTTCACATGTAACGTGGTCAATTCCGCCATGATATTGGGCGGTAAATCAAAGGCGCCGCCGGCCTGTGCCTTGCCGCCGGCCCGGGCCTTCTCGCGGGCTTCTTCCATGAGGCGTTCATATTCCGCCACATCGACTGTAAGGCCCTTTTCCTGGGCCATGATCTGCGTTAAATCCACTGGAAAACCGAAGGTGTCATGCAGCCGGAACGCATCAGCGCCGGAAATGTGGGGCGAAAGCATGTGGTCCGCACGGGCGGTTGCCGCCGCCTGTTCAAACAATTCAATGCCGCGGTCCAGCGTGCGGCCGAAGCTGATTTCCTCATCGCGGATCAGCTCGGCCACGGCCTGCGGATCGCGTTGGAGTTCGGGAAAGGCCTCGCCCATGGTGTTCACAATCACGGGCACAAGGCGGTACATGAACGCATCATGCAGGCGCAACTGTTGGCGGCCAAAGCGCACCGCTCGGCGCAAAATCCGCCGCAGCACATAGCCGCGGCCTTCGTTGCCCGGCAGTGCGCCGTCGGTCAGGGCAAACGTCAAGCAACGGGCGTGGTCGGCAATCACGCGAAAGGCGATGTCGTTTTGCAACGTGGCGTTGGCGGCTTCTTCCGCCGGTGAACGCTGATCGCCCGCGGGAAACATGCCTCCATACTGCGTGCCGGCCAATTGGCTGATGGCGTCGAACAGGGGCACGAAGAGGTCGGTGGCGTAATTGTCAGTTTTATTCTGCAGCACCTGACAGAGCCGCTCTAAGCCCATTCCCGTATCGACATGCTTTGACGGCAGGGGCGAAAGCGAACGGTCCGCGGCGCGGTTGTATTGAATGAATACGAGGTTCCAGATTTCCATGACGCGCGGGTCGCCGCCATTGACTTCATGGCCGCCACTGCCATCGGGCGTGCGATCGATAAAAATTTCGGTGCAGGGTCCGCAGGGGCCCGTTTCGCCCATTTCCCAGAAATTCTCATCGCGGAAGCGGTGAATGTGATCCTCCGGAAGCCCGGCAATCTCACGCCAGATGGCCGCGGCTTGGTCATCGGCCGGAATGCCGTCTTCCGGGTTGCCGGCGTACACGGTGGCGTGCAGCCGCGCGGGATCCAACTTCCAAACGTTGGTTAACAATTCCCAGGCAAAGCTGATGGCTTCTCGCTTAAAGTAATCGCCAAAGCTCCAATTGCCCAGCATTTCAAAAAACGTATGATGGCGCCGCGATCGGCCAACATCATCCAAATCATTGTGCTTTCCGCCGGCGCGAATGCACTTCTGCGAATTGGCCACACGCGGGGCAGGGGGCTGCTGCAGACCCAGAAAATACGGCTTGAATTGATTCATGCCGGCGTTGGCGAACAGCAGCGTAGGGTCATCCAAGGGCGCAACGGAACTGGACGGCACGAAGGCATGGCCGTGCTTCTGCACGAAAAAATCGATAAATTGTTGGCGAATCTCCCGCGATGTCATGGTCAAAAAACTCCTGCCGTTCACAAGCCAAGACCCGCATTGTAGCCGCAAGCGTGCCTCAACACGATAGCGACACGCCAATCGCATCAGCCAGCTACACTTATTGGGGAGGCGCAGCCGACGGCCAGACCAGACGCGTTGGGCGACCGTGCGGTCTCCCCCGAGTTTTGGCTCCTCTTAACCCAGAGAAAGCGTCGCCGGCGCGCTGTCACAGATGGTCCCGGACCGCCGTAGGAGCAGATTGCGGCCATGCATTTTTCACAGTTACAAAAGTTTTCTCCCCTTTGGCCTGTGTTTTGCAAACGCTGCTCAGCGGTGAATGCCCAGTCCGCTTTCCGTGACAAAAAGCGGGCCGGTCAGAATGTCGCTATCGTGCTTATGGAGATCTGAAATATGGCTGCCACCGCCGCATCGCCTGTCTTGCAAACCGGACCGAAAATTTCCGTCGCCATGGGCGACGGCGTTCCAACACCAAAGCCAGCGGCCACTATTGAGTTGACGCTGTTTGCCCCGACCATTGAACACGCCGCGGTCATTGGTGATTTCACGGCATGGAAAGATGTCGCAATGACATTGGGATCAGACGGCTACCACCGCCTATCCCTTCCGGTGGCCGATGGCGACCACCGTTATAAATTTCGAATTCAATCAAAGAGTTGGTTTCAGCCGGGCCAGTGGGTCAATATCACCGACCCGCGCGCCACCCGCGTTGAGCCGCGCACCAACAATGGCATACTTCGCGTAAAAGGCGGCCGGATCATCGTCGATGAATACCAGTGGCGGCACGACGCCGCGCCGTTGCCGCCGGACAACAAATTGGTTATTTATGAACTGCATGTGGCGGACTTTAGCGGCGGAGCAGCGGAACCCCTGGCCCGGGGGAAGTTCAAGGACGTCATTGAAAAGCTGCCCTACTTAAAAGACTTAGGCGTGAACGCCCTTGAGTTAATGCCTATTAAAGAATATCCGGGCGACTACTCGTGGGGATATAATCCGCAGCATCTGTTCGCTCCGGAGCACCTGTACGGGCCTTCCGAAGACCTCAAACGCCTCATTGATTCCGCCCATGAACAGGGCATGCGCGTGATTTTCGATGGCATCTACAACC
>JAJZCU010000069.1 GCA_021828935.1 Planctomycetota bacterium
CCTCTGCGAAAAAGCTCGCTGCAAGCATGTCATATACGTCTATTCGGGGCCATTCGTCGCAGTTCGCAGCCCACTGCCAAAGACGCCCTGTTGCCTGGAGCGCCGCGACTTCGGGTACAATGCCCGGCATGAATCCACTGGCCTGGTATCGCCGCAATGTCGCCACTCCGTGGGCCCTGATTCCCGCGGGGGTCGTGGCCGCGTGTTTGCTAACAACGTATTTTTTCCTGCGTGGCGCGTGGCGCGGGGGCGCGGCGGTCGCTTCCCCGATGGGCGGCCCGGGCGGCGCGGCGCCGGCGACGCTGGCCGCATGGCTGATGTTTATTGCGGCGCTGTCCAGTTTCACGTGCATTTTTTGGACGGCGTGCGTAAGCCCCGCGCCGGGCCATCGTTCGCGCGTGTGGCTGGGCTACGCCCTGGTGGCGGACATCTGCGGCCTTATCTTATTAGCCACCAGCATTGATAGCGCATTGGGGCTGCTGGCGGCGTTCCGCGTGTACGCTCTGCTTTTGGGCTTTCTGGCGTTTTGCACCATGATGGCCCAGCAACTGCGGCGCTTCGGCGCGGGCGCAACCACTGCCGTGGCGGGCGCTGTCATTTTTATCATGCTGGCCATGCCGCTGGTGGCCGCCCCCCTGCTGACCGTGTGCAACCGCGCCGACAGCGGCACGGGCGCTGCAATCATTGCGAATTTATGTCCGATCTTTTGGATTCTGCACGCCGCGAATCCCACGCTGCATTATGGCTGGTTTTCCTGGCTGCATACTCCGCTGATGTACACGGCAAGCCCGCTGGGCCAAAACATGCGCATGCCACGCATTCTTCCGTGGTGGGTGTTGACACTTGCCACATTGGCCACTGCCGCGGTCGGCAGCTTGCCGGAGTATTTCGTGCGGCGACGCAGGGCGTGACTCACGGGAGGCGCGACCGGCGGGCTGACACTCTCTTGATCAGCGAACCGACAATTTCATTGGTTTCCTGTGAATAATAAATAGTCACCAGATCGTCGAGGCGCTGCGCATAAAACGGGTCCGGAGAGGCCAGAAATTCAATGCAATCGCCGTCCCGATCGTAACGGGCTCCGGGCTGAAACGCCGGTTTGGATTGCGCCGTGGTAAGCATCGACTGGGCAAATTCTTCGTCGGTCATGGCCGTCATAGCCGCCTCCGCTTAAACGGTTCATCCTAACCACTCACGGCGCCGACAGATACCGTCGGTTGCGGCGCCACGCCTGCCAGGTTCGCGTATCTTTCTTGTTGGGCTTGATTTCTTCATACACGCGGCGCAACGCTACGCGCGCCAGATGCGCGGCGGGCGTGCGCCGCACCGGGAAATCGTCCGCCAGCACCGATATGGCAAACGCCCAGGCCTGCCGCGGCCCGCCGCGCTGCCCCGGGCTTGTGCCGTACCGCGGGTCATACGGCAGCCAGGGCCGAACACGGCCGCGGAACCCGGGCCAACCGCGGCGCAGCTTTCGGCAAATTTTAACAAAGCCGCGGGCGGCTGCGGTTTGCTGTGCCAGGCCGCGTTTCTGGACGATGATCATCAGTAAAACCTGCAGTCCATGTTCAATTCGCCCCTCCCCTGATTGCCGCAGCACCCAGGCCGTAATGGCGGAGGGCCGGCGCAGCGTGCGGCGATTCGTAACCAGATACGGCCGGCCATGGGAGATGAACCGCCCGCAGCCGGCGATGGCCAGCGTGCCGATGAGCAACAAGGACAACAGCGCGGTTTTCAGCGGCGCGGGGACCAGGCGCGGCGGCTTGGGATGATGCATCGGAGGAATGTCGCCGGTCATTGCGCGGCCCCGCGCAATGCCCATAACAAAATATTCGCCCCCTGACTAAACGCCACCAGTACCGCGCCGTGCGGCCCCAGAAACTTAGGCGAATGTGGATCCGTATATTGTCGCACCCAGGCGGCGGCGTTGAAGGCGCGGCCGGTATCGCGCCATGCTGTGTAATATGTGCCCAGCGTATTCTGGCTGGATAATAAATTAAACCGTTCCACGCTTCCAACAATCGGCAACGGCCCGATGAATTGCGGCCAACCGTGCGTTCGCCGGCAGAACAGATCATGACCCAAAATGGTCCTGGCGCGCACGGGTATCACCGTGCCATACCGGCGCCAGAATGCCGGATCATCGGCGCTGGGATATTGGTTGGGAACCGTATCATGGCATGACCAGACAATGGTTATTGTTAAACTGCAGCCCGCGGGAATGCGGCGCGGCGGCGGAAGGTGTGTCTTGGGGCAGAGCAGTAAAATGCGAACCGCGGCGACATGTCCTGGTTCAAACGGCCAGCCGGGCGGAAATTTGCGGGCGCGGCGCCGGGCGTCTTTGTTTAATATCCACGGCATGGGCGCCAGCATGGCCACGCGTGAATGGGCGCTATAGGCCCGGCTGGGATGGGCGCCGATGCGGGCCAGCCAGTCGTAGACGAAATTGTCCGAAGGCGATTGGATGCCGGAAAATCCACCGACGTGGGGCCGGTCTCCCGGCGGGGCAGCGATGGCGCTGCTGCTGATCGGAATCTGGGTCTGCATTTGAGGCGCCCGCTTAGGCCATGCCGCCGAACTTCGCGGGGTGCGGACGCAGCCGGGGCACAAAAGTGTTGCCATGGCTACTGGCAATAAAGCTCTGGCTGGTTGCGTCATGGGCGTCCCTGCGAAAATGGCTCGGCCGTGAGACGGCCATTGTACGGGAGGCTACGCCGGTGTGCCGCGTAGGCGGGAATTCCGCTATTTTTCCCGCGGCCATACTTGACCGGCCGATAGCAAAGCATTAGTGTAATGGTACGCCCACTGGGGGTATAGCTCAGTTGGGAGAGCGTCTCGATGGCATCGAGAAGGCCAGGGGTTCGAGTCCCCTTACCTCCATTACGCATGGGGCATTGCGTGCGGCGAACATGTTTTGGGAAAAAGCCCCAACGAAAGCCTTGGTTGCAGCACCGCTGCGGCGGGGCTTTCGGCATTTTTGCGGGGGCGCCATTGGCGTGATTATGATGGAATTTTTCTTACCTCATTGCCCGTGAATGGCAGCCTTGGACGAGGAACTCAACGATGGTGGACAACTATTTCGACTTTTCCACCTTGCGGCCCGATCTGCGTGACGCCATGGATTCAGAGATGGCGTCGGACGAAGTGCCGGTATGGGCCCAGAGCCCAAACCCCCGCCGCATGTTTTGGCTGGGCCTGCCGGCTTTGTTGTTTGCAATCCCGTGGACGTTGTTCGCACTTTTTTGGGAGGCGATGGCCTCGTCGTCCCTTTTTTTCTCGGGCCATGGCGCCGGCGGCAAGCCCGGCGCAGCGGCCGCGCATGGCCCCCTCTCGTGGGTTGGACTCATTTTTCCGCTGTTCGGATTACCATTTGTTGGCGTTGGCTTTTGGATGCTCAGCACGCCGTTGCGTCAGATGCGCCAGGCCCGCCGCACGCTTTATGCAATCACCAACCGGCGCGCCCTGATCATGCAACGCAGTTGGAACAGCACGCGAACACAAAGTATTCAGCCCAGCCAGATGCAGCAACTGGGCACTCTTATCAAGCCCGACGGTTCGGGGGATATTGTTTTTGGACCTTCCATGGGGCCGACGTGGATTACCAACAGCCTGCGATCCACAAGCTTCATGAACCGGGGGATGAACGGCGTCAATGGCGCCGCGGCCCTGGCGCCTCCCGCATTTCTGGGCGTGCGTGACGTGCGGCACGCCGAATCGCTGTTGCGGACGCTGGGCGAAAGCGCGCAAAAAGGCCCGGCGGCAACGGCGCCGGAAGGCGCTGCGCCAGCGGACATAAGTTGAAACCAGGCACGACTACGCCGCCAGCAGAAACCGGCGCTCGGCCAACACGGATTGCCGCAGGGATGCTTCCGACCTAAATTCCCATTCCGGCCGGCGGCCCGCCGGTGATTTGGCAAGAAACGCTTCAAATATAATTTGATTGCGCTGGGCAAACTCGTCGGAGGGATCAAATTGCAGGGCGGATTCAAACGCCGTGCGCACCGCTTCCGGCGGGAAACCCAATTCCGCCTGCGCGATGGCCCGCCATTCTTCAAGCTGACTCTTTGCGGCATCGCTGCCCCGCAGCTCAATGGCCGCCTCACAGGTGTGGCGGCAAAGGTCGAATTGCTTGCTTGTCAGGTAATGGTGCGCCAAAAACAGATACGGCCAAATGAGCGGAACCTTAAGCGCGACAGCTCGCTTGAGATCATTAATTGCATAGGGAGTCACGCCGTATTGTAAAATGCCACGAGCCGCCAGCCAAACGGCGTTTCCCGGATCGGTTTGAATGCCGCGCGTGTACCACCTCACGGCCTCTCCAACGTTTCCGACGGATTGGTAACAAAATCCTAGGAGCCCAATTGTTGCCTGAAGCGCTGCTCTCGCGATAGGCTGGTCCTTTTCGGCCCTGTCTAAATTATTTACTAATATAGGAATCATCCGCGCGTAGTTCTGCGTACCCTGTACATCCGGCGTGGCGGGGCGAGCCTTTAGCCAAATTTCCGCGGCCTGGGCCACCACCACCGGAGAGTACTTACGAGCCTGTTTCAATATTTCATCTGCCAAGCCTGCCGCATGCACCGGATCACTTTTTTCAAGTGCGTCGAGGTAAAGGGCGTGGTAGTTGGCATTTTTAGGATCGAGCGAACGGGCGTGGTTGAAAAATTCCGCCGCAACCTCCGGCACGCCAGCCTGCATCCAAATGGCGCCGCGTTGGTAGCTTAATAACGGCGGTGAAACGTATTTTCTAATTGCGCGGAGCAGGTCCAAAGCACGGTCTAATTCGCCAACCTTCCGCGCTTCCAGCGATTCGATTAGCTGCTGTTGCGCCTCAGGCGTCATTGCCTGCAACGCACCAGCATCGTCTGGCTCGCTGATGGAATAAAGGTCTTCGGAGAGCCAGCGCGCACGTTCATTTTCAAGTGGGCCCAGCGCTGCCGACGGAGCATCCAAAGCATCGCGGATAGCGTCTGCGGCATCGGAGTCACCACGCCCGCATTGAAAGAGCTGATGCAGCGCAAGCAGCCCCTTGGCCACCGCCGCAAACTTCGGGTTGTCAGCCATTGTATTCATTTTACTGCTCGTCAACCCGCCATTGGCCACGCGTACTTTCTAACGCGGCCTGGTACTGGCGAAAGGGAACGCTTCCTGAGGGCGCCACGACGCCGTGATGCGCCATCGCCTGCCCGTGATCCGGAATCAGCTCCAAACCGCTCGCCACACTGCAGCGCTGGAACGGACCATTGCCCATGGTAAAGCACGCGTTACTGTTGTTGCCGGAGGCGCCTGGGCAAAGATCTCGAAGCCGCCTCGGTATTCTCTTGTAGTCCAAGCTCCGCCATCCTGGCGTTACGGACATGCCTCCGCCGTCAAGCACTACATTGCCTGCCGCGTCAACCTGAATGTCAATACCATGCCGGGCGCCAAGCTGGGATGAATTCTCCGACCCGACAACCGGCAACCCATCGACCGCATCGCGCCGCATGGCCCGGTATATCCTGGGCGGTGTCTGCGGAAGGTCGGCGATTTGACGCGATTCGTCCATGCCCTCATTCTAACCCACCCTTCGCGCTTTTGCCATTTCTGCCAACCGTTGAGATCCCTGCCGCACGCGGGGTCGCGACCCGGCCCCGCCGCGAACTTTTTGAGAATTTAGCTGCCGTTATCGCACGTCCTTCACCGGAAAACCGCCATTTCGCGGATGGAGGGAGAAATGTTACCGGCCGTTGACAGAATCAGGATGCGGACCTCGCGCGTTTTTACTTTTGGAAAAGTCACGCGCACTGATTTCTTGTTGGCCATGCTTCCCGCGAACACGGTGCGCCACTGTTTTCCTTTTTTAATTTGAATTTTAAATTGCGCGATGCGGCCGGCGAACTGCCTGATGGCCACGCGACGCACGCGAAACACGCCGCCTAAGTTTACTTTCAGCCATTGGCCGGCGGCGGTTCCGTTCGCGGCATTCCACCGCGTATTAACTTTTCCGTCGTTGGCAAATCGGGCCGCATAGGCGGCGCTCCATTGGCTGGAGGCAACCGCCGGCTTGTTCAGGGCCACGTTCACCGGAACGGCGTTCGGCAAAGGGCGGATGGAAAAGTTTTTAAACCAGGCAATATTCCAGCCCGTGGCCAGGCCGGCCATGCCGCTAAAGTATTCGCCGCTGGCGACTGACGCGAGTTTTTTGTGATCAAAATAGGCGGAGATTGTGCCGCCGCGGCATACCAGTTTCAACCGATGCCAGGCCCGCCCGGGCGGCGCCACCCGACCCTGCGCCAACATCTTTTTGACCGCCAAAAGCTGCCACCGTCCGCTGGCATGCAGCATGACCCGGTAGCCGTTCGATTGGCTAAGCGACCAGGATACGTAGCCCAGGCGATCCAAAATGCCCGCCGCGCCCTTTTTTGGCAAGCGCACGTCGCACGACACCGCATAATTGTGCCACGCAGTGGAACCCAAAATGGTGAACGGCGCATGCTGGGCGGCCCATGGAATCTGCGGCCCCGTAATTGTTTGTTGCAGAACGTGCCCGCCGCCGGAGTCTTTAATCACGGTAAACGCGCCCTCTTCGGGGGAAAAATACCGTGGCATTCCGGCAATGTCCGGCTGGGAAAGAGCTGTTTTGTACGGCAACGGAAAGGCCCTGGCGGGCGGCATATGCGCCACCGTTCCTTTGTGCTGCCCCGACGTGGTGGTAATGGAAACAATGGCGTGCGGCGGCAACGTCATGGTGAATCGTCCGTCGGCGGCCATGATATTAGGCTGGCGTATGAAGTAATGGCGCGGCAGGGAGCGCCACACATGCAGCACCCTGCCGGTAGGCAACCCGCCGCTGATGATGACGGAAATCTTTTGCGGGTCCGTCGCGTCCTCGGTTTCGATAATCATGCTGAAATTCCGTCCGTGCTGGCTTTTCAGCGCCACCACGCTGCCGTGCCCTTTGAGCATTTTGCATGCGGTATTAAGGTATTGCCAGCCCGGCTGCGCGAATTGCGTGGTCTGTGCGATGGCCCAGAGCGCCCCGGGCACACGGAAATACCCGGACCACGGCGTGTTCGCCAGCAGCAGGCCGTCATCGGCGGCGGGAAGATTGTTATAATAAGAAGTGTCAAGCGCCCAGATAATCGTGCGCACCATGCGGCCGTCAATGTAGTTGCGATTGATCAGCTTTGCCATGCTCGCCGCGGGCGGTTTGGCGCCGCTCCAGTCTTCCCCGGACCACAGCGGGACATGCAGCGCGCGGGCGGCCGGGGTTGATTGATAACCGGGATAATGCACGCCGATGGCGGATACGCAATGGGCGAATTTGGCATTGGCCGCCAGGTCTTTTGTGAGCAGGTTCCATTTAAAGAAATCGGCCAATTCAATATGCACATGGCGCAGGCCGCCGGCGTCGAGTTTCCGGCGTAGAAGCATGATCCAGGGAATGTTCCATCCGCGCTCGTTCCAACATCCGACATAATTGATACGGATATGTTCAAACCTGTTCAAGCCCTGAATGGCGCGCGTGATGTAGTTGGCGTTATCGCGGGAATAATATTTTTTGTTCCAGTCGCCGGGCGGGGCCGTCCGGTCTCCCAACCAGCCAGGCGCGCCCCACTGCAACAGGCCCAGGCGAATGTTTGGATTGCGCCGGCGGGCCTGTCGCATCAGCCACGTTTCATAACCGCGCTTAAAATCTGCCGCCCTGGGATGTTCATATTCGCGCCGAGAACGGAAATAGGCCGGTTCTGTGCCATCGGTGGAATTCATATCGCCGCCGAGTTCGCACTTGAGGTTTTGAAAACCTGCGCCAAAATCCGGCTTAAACAAAAAATTCAGAATTTCCGCCCGTTGCTTTTTGGGATAGTCGACCAGCAGCCGCGTGGATGCCCCGGCGCTTTCGCCGCCAATGCCTGCAAAAATGCGGCCGGGACTTTGGCCGTTGATGGCCACGGCGGTTGTGGCGGCGAACGTATGAGCAACGGCGTGCCCCGCCAGCGCCAGGCCGCAAGCGATGATGGCGCCGGCGCGCCGCGGTTGCCATTTGCTTCGGCAGGAAACCCGCCCTAAATTCATTGATATTGAACCCATAAAATGGATCCTGTCAAAAAATACGTCGCTGTTGGGCCGTCACGCCGCCGGTGAACCAGCTAATTCCGCGGCCGCGCCGCGCGGCCCAGCACGCGCATCGTCGGAAGGGCGTTTCCTTGTGCATTAAATAACCCGCGGTAGGACCAGGGGCTGTTCTTAAACTCCGGCGCGTCCGCATTGTATTCCCCCCCCCACCACAGCACCCCCCTGCCCAGGCCGTCCGGCAGGCCTTTAAGCATCGTCACCAATGCCGCAGCGTAACGCGCCTGCCCGGCCGGCGTGAATCGATAATCCAGTTTTTTCATATGG